>JBJTBO010000094.1:0-2588 GCA_046091445.1 Planctomycetaceae bacterium
CGAAGCGTCGCCAGCACCGTCTCCTGCGCCTTGGCCACCTCCGCCTCGATCTCGGCCACGATCCGGTCCCGCTCGGCCTCGCCCGCCGCGATGGCCGCCTCGATCTCGGCCTTGATCGCGGCGCCGTCGGGCGCGGGCTCGGCGGCCTCGGTCTCATCGGCGAAGAGCATGGCCAGGTAGTGCTGCGGATCGCGGTATTCCTCGAGCGGCTCGAGGCCGAACGACACACCGAGGATGTCGAGCAGCTTCGGGCTCCGCACCGGAGTGCTGCCGCGCCACACGAGCGTCATCTCGGCCGCATCGGCGTCGATGAACACCGTGTCGAGCACGAGCGGCACCTCCTCGAACGTCGCCCCGGCATCGACGAGCCGGCCGCGCCGGGCCGACGAGAGCGGCGCGTCGTCGGGCAGCCGGAGGACGAACACCCGCGCCCGCTGTCCCGGCAGCGCCGTCCGCCACTCGGCATGCTCCGGATGCAGGTGCAGGAGTTCCACCGACTCGTCGCCTCGGAAAAAGCCCTCCACCCATTGGTCGGCGAGCGTCGCCATCCAGAACCGCTCGTCGAACTCCGGCGGCGACCACGGCCACCACGATCTCACGCCCGACTTCCCCGGCAGCCCCGCATGCCGCCGCCGCTGCGGCCAGTCGGGCGGGATCGCGCCAAACCCGGCCGGGTCGCCCGCCGTTCGCCGGCCCGTGATCGGCCGTGAGGCGGGCTCGAAGTGTGGCACCCGCTCGCCATCGACACCGAACCCGAGCGGATTGGTGGCGACGCCCGCACCGCCGAACGCGCCGGCGAACGTGAGGGGCATCATGCCGGCGATCGCCGACGGCCCGGGGACGTCGAAGAGGCCGCTCGAGTCCCACTCGCGGTCCCCGTGTACGGTGATCTCCTTCCACCAGCTGCCGACGGACACCCGCACGGGAAACCGGGTCAGGCCCCGACCCGCCGGCGGACAGGCCGTGCCGACGACGATCACCTCGCCAAACGGCTTCCGCGGCACGAAGTCGGACGGATACCGCAGGCCGTGTGCCGCGTCGTCGTAGGGCGTATCGCCGGTGGACACGACCGTCTCGGCTGGCGTCAGCGCCGGAGGCCCGAGCGGGGTGATCGAGACGACGGCCCGGACGAAGAACGTCACGCGGAATCGGGTGGCGCGCTCACTTGACCAGCCACGATGAATGCACCATCCCAATGTATGGCCCGCCGGTTGCTTTGGTACTGCCTTCATACGAAAACGCCGTACTTCAACCGATGTTGACCTGTTCACCAACGAGCCTGATCAGCGAAGCTTGCAACGTCATCCACGCCATCATGTTGATGGCCGCGCCGCCAGTTGACGTGATGGCATGACTTCCTGCGGTGATCGAGTGCTTGCCAGTGACGGTCTTCGTGTCCGAAACGGCCACTTCTTCGATTCGAAGCCCCAGCTGATTTTTGTTTTCGGCGATCGTCTCGCGGAGCGTTTTAATGACATTAACCTGAGTACCGACGTATTTTTCCATCTTACTGGCGAAATCAACGTCACCGCTGGGCTTGAGTTTGTAGTTTTTCCCCGTCTTGCTTTCATAGGTGTTTGTGATGTTGAAATCATACACCCGTCCACGGTTCACCTTGTTTTGGATCGCCCACTTGATGTCTACGTCCCAAGCCCCGAGCACCTGCTTCAGTGACCACGGCGTGATGTGCTCGATCTTGCCGCCGCCCGTGCTCGGCACGTTCGTGCCCACGATCGTCGAGAATGAGAACCCGAGCGTGGTCGAGAAGTTGAAGCCCTGCACAAGGCTGTTGCTGTAGCCCGTCCGGATCGAGTCCGAGTTGCCGGATGACGACGTTACCGAGTTGCCAATCTGCATGGAGAAGCTGTTGCCGTTTTGCCATTTGGCCGAATTGCCATTGGTCGTATTTGACGAGGTCGGCTGAACGCCGGTGCTGTTGTTCCAGGCACCCAAACCATCGAAGTAGCCCATGTCGGTCTCCTCAGAATTCTTGATTGCCGTCAGGATGAAATTCACACGCTCGAATCGCTCAGTCGGGTTCGCTGCAGTCTCCCATCATCTGCCAGTTGTTCTTGTTCACCGTCCGCACCGTGATCGATTCCTTGCCGGCCTGTGAGTCGAGAACGGCGAAGTTGCCCGCCACATCCTGGATCACGGTCTTCACGGCGTGCTTCGGCAGCTCCCGCGGCGGCTTGTGGTCGCCGTTGTAGACGCCGCCCAACACGAGCGGCCGGTCCGGATCGCCGCCGATGAAGGCCACGACCACCTCGCAGCCCACCAGCGGCAGGAACGTCGCCCCCCAGCCGCTCCCCGCGAACACCTGCGCGTGCCTGAGCCAGCAGGAACTCTTCTCGTTGTTCTGGCCCTGGCGGTCCCAGAGAAACTGCACACAGACGCTCCCGTAGGAGTCGGTGTAGGGCACCTGCGGATCCTGGCCTGACGGCCCGACGACCACGGCCGTCTGCACGCCGTCGATCCGGGGGATGCGGGCGGTCCGCTGCGGCCGGTAGTCCACGTCGTCGGGAATCGCCTCGAACGAGCAGGTGCAGGCGAACGCTCCGGCTGCGGTGCGGGCTGCGGCACCGCCC
>JBJTBO010000095.1:0-3764 GCA_046091445.1 Planctomycetaceae bacterium
CTCGGCCGCACGGCGGCACGACGTGGCGAGTTCATCGACCGCTACGGTCCCCGCCTCGCCCACTTCAACGGCGTGCTGCAGCTGTTCGCCCAGCTCGGCGCCCCGCTCCCGCAGTCCGAGGCGTCCGCCGAGGGCTGATGCTTCTGCCCGCCAGTCCGCCACCTGCCCCGCCGATTCCCGTCTCCCCATCCCTTCCTTCACGCTCGAGGTGCTCCCGCATGGCTTCGGTAGCCTCCCCCGCCGCCCCCGTCTTCGAGGTCGCCACCGACGCGGCCGTCGCCGCGGCCCGTGCCCGGCTCGATTCCCACACCGTCGAGATGATGGCCTGGCACTTCGATCCGGCCACGGGCTGCCCGTTCTGGCTCGAGCGCGCCCAATCGCTGCCGTTCGATCCGCTCAAGGACGTGACGGGCTTTGACGACCTCAAGAAGTTTCCGCCGTTCGAGGACGAGTGGCTCCGCGGGGGCCCGGTGCGCCGCTGGGTTCCGAAGGGCATGGCCGACCAGCCGATGTACGTCTTCGAGACCGGTGGGACGACGGGCATCCCCAAGTCGCGGGTGAACAGCCGGGATTTCCGCACCGACTACGAGGAGTTCAGCCACACGCTGCCCGACGAGTATTTCCCGAAGGGTGCCAACTGGCTCATGCTCGGGCCGTCGGGTCCGCGGCGGCTGCGGCTCTCGATCGAGCACCTCGCCCAGTACCGCGGCGGCATCTGCTTCTGCGTGGACCTCGACCCGCGCTGGGTGATCAAGCTCATCCAGAAGGGGTGGATGGAGCACCTCGAGGCCTACAAGCAGCATTGCATCGATCAGGCGATCACGATCCTCGAGGCGGGCCACGACGTCCGCTGCATGTTCACCACGCCGAAGCTCCTCGAATCGCTGGCGATCGCGCTCGAGAAGAAGGGCACCACGATCCGGAAGGCCGGGATCACCGGCATCTTCTCCGGCGGCACCGAGTTCACGCCCCAGTGGACACGCTTCGCGGTCGAGGAACTGCTCGACGGCGCGTACATGACGCCCACCTACGGCAACACGCTCATGGGCCTGGCGGCTTCACGCCCCGTGGTCCCGGCCGACGGCTACACGATCGCCTACTACGCGCCCCAGCCGCGGGCCGTGATCGAGGTCGTGGACTTCGACGACCTCGACCGCGTGGTGCCCTACGGGGGGACCGGCCGCGTGCGGCTGACGACCCTCACGAAGGAGACGTTCATCCCCGGCTTCCTCGAACGCGACGAGGGGGAGCGGGAGCGTCCATACGTGAAGTATCCGTGGGACGGCATCAGTGGCGTCCGGCCCTTCCGCGAACTCGCCGCCACCACCACCGTCGGCGTCTACTGACCTGACCCACCAACGAAGTCAAAGGCCTATTTTCACTGAAGGATGCGGTTCGGTCCGGCCGGAACGATGGGGGCTCCCCGATGACACCTCGCCCAATCCGCCATCGCATTGACTGGATCGACGTCGACATGGCACGCGTGCTGGCGGGCACCACAGAGGTCGCCCGGCTCCGGGCTGCGTTTCGGATGTGGACGGCCGCCAGAACCGTGCTGCGGGCCGCGATCGCTGCAGATCATGCCGATTGGAGCCCCGACCGCATCGAGCGCGAAGCTGCCGTGCGCCTGAGTCATGGACTTGCCAGCCGTGTCTTCAGCTGACCTGAACCCTGCGCAGTTGATGCATCTGGTGGCCGCGTTTCTCGAGCAGCATGCCATTCGCTATCGGTTCGTCGGGCGACGGCCCAAGGGCCCAGGCACTCAGAACATGCCGAAGTTGTTGAAGGCTTGTTGGACCACCGCTCTTCGGGCCTCAGCCTCAGCCTTAGCCGCGATATCGGCGCGGAGTCCGGCGTATGGCACTTCGTCGACCTCGACGATCATCGGCCCATCCGCCGCATCGATCTCGGCTTCAACCTCGGCATCAAAGTCCGATGAGGCATCGGCCCAAGCGCCCCTGGCTACTTCGTCCAGTTCCGGCCCATCCGCGGAGATGTCCGTGAAAAACAGGCCAACTCCACCAGACGCCTGAATCTCAGACTGGACGAAGCGATCCACCGCGACGTCTTCGTCGGCGACGCCGTCCCCTGCGATGCTTCCCCACGGCCCTGCATCCACGGCTGCGTCAGCAGCAACATCCTCGGCGACATCCGCCCCGACTTCCTCCGCGACTTCGGCTGCCACGACGGCAGCGTCTCCCGTTCCGCCGGTGGCCACCGCGAGGATCACGAGGCCAATCGTAATGCCGATCTCCTCCTCGAGCTGTCTGGCCCACGGCGGCTGAGCGTTGATTTCGTTTTGCGTCATCAGCTGGAACTGGGCACCACCGGGGGTGCTTCCGCTCGGATTCGGAAGATTTTGCCCGGCCGGGGAGTCAAGGTAGCCAAAGTAGCCGAGGCCGGCGTTTTGGACGGTCATCGTCCATGACTGCCCGGACTTCACCTGCGAGTTCAGCGACGGGCTGATATTGGCGGCCCATTTGCTCGAGGAGCCGCTCCCGCTCTTCCAGTTTGGAAGGTAGGTGCTGCAGTTCTGCCCGACGCACGTGTCGTCGGCCTTCTGCACGTAGAAGTTGAGTTGACTGAACGAATCCGGCCCGACGTAGGTGATGGTCTGCTGCTGCCCCATGGGCACCGTCACCTGTTTCTGCGTGTAGGTGGCGGGCGTCGAGTCGGTGGCGACGGATCCCGCCTCGGGGTTGTCGGCGAAGAAAAACGTGAGCGGCCCGCCGCCGGCCCCGATGTTCGACTCGTTCTTGATGGTCACCTGCAAAAGATCGACCCCGGTCAGGTTGATCTGCCCGAGAACATTCGATACGACTTCCCCGACCTGGATCGCCGGAGCTTGCGCCACGACGGCGCTCAGGATCCCGACGTTCTCGTTGTTTGGCAGCGTGATGCTCGCCAACTGCTTGCCCTTGAGGTTGTAGCCGTAGGCGAAGATGTAGGCGGGAGTGGGCTTCAGGTCGCCCTCCTGGTTGATGCGTTCGGGCTGGCTTTCGATGAGGAATTCGCCGGACAAAGGCTGGGGCGCGGCGGAGGACCCGTTGTTGGACCAGTCGGTGAACGACTGGGTCCACGTCTCGGTGGTTCCATCGGTAAACGTGAGCGTGATCTTTTGCGACAACTGGTTGCCGTTGGATGCGGCTCCCGCCAGATAGAGGAAGTCGTGCTGCCGCGCATGCACCCCAGCGGTGTCGTCGCTGGGATCGACCATGTCCACGTTGATGGTCTGCCCCGTGGCCTGGACGAAGTTTTTGGGCCCCTTGCTGCCTCCGACTTGGCTGTTATCCGAGGGGATTTGGCCGAGCGGGAACGAGATGCCGTTGTAGGTGATGGGCGTTCCGTACACGGTGTCCTTCGTGGATCCTCCCGTGTAGTTCGAGTTGTAATAGTTGCCGTTGCGGTCGAAGCCCTGGTTGTTCGCCACCTGCCACGGGGCCGTCGTGATGCCGAACGCGTTGTAGTCGAGCGTGATCGGCGTCTGGGAAACTGTCTGATCGGACGCCGTCGCACCCACGGACCTCGTCGAGGTCATGGTGCGGACGGACCTCGTAGAAGGCATGGTGCGGGCGGCCGCCGGAGACGCTTGCGCGACCTCGAGCCGGACACGCACGGCCGTCATGCCGTATTGCACTTCATGCTCGTGGGCAAAACCTCCGCCAGTGGCGACCGGAAGCCGGGCCTTGGCATACCAGTGGCCGAGCGAGTTATTCGCGAGGATCGGCGCCTCCTCCACCACGATGGTGGCGCGGCTTGCGACA
>JBJTBO010000096.1:0-5938 GCA_046091445.1 Planctomycetaceae bacterium
CGGCCTGACCGGACGCGCCGGCATCGGTGATGAACGCGAGGGCGAGGGCCGCCTCCGCCGCGTCGGGATCACGCGCGAGCACGCGGCGGTAGAGCGCCCGCACTCGCTCGTCAGGCGTGGCCGCGCCCTCGGTCTTCACAGCCACCGCATCCGCCTGCCGGATCACGAAGCCGGCATTCAAGAGGTAGAGCGATTGCTGGGGCACGGTCGTTTCCGACCGCGCCGCCTGGCTGGCGTCGGGGCTCGGCACGTCGAAGGCCGCGAGCAGGCCGGGCACGTCCTCGCGGTCCATGTAGGCGTAGAGCCCACGGCGCACGGCGTCCTGATGGATCATGACCGAACGGCCACCCACCGAGAGGTCGAGCGTGCCGGCCACCGAGAGCATGCGATCCCGCAGCGGCTCAAACTCGAGGCGGCGGCGGGGGACGTGCCAGAGGAGGCGGTTCTCAGGGTCTTTTTCGGCGGCGTCGGCCCGCGCGGTGCTCGCCTGCTGCCAGGCTGCCGACAGCATGATGCGACGCTGCAGCCGCTTGATCGACCAGCCGTCCGCCAGAAACTCCGCCGCCAGATGGTCGAGCAGTTCAGGGTGGGTCGGCGGCTCGCCGCGGACGCCGAAGTCGCTCGGCGTGGGCACGAGGCCCGCCCCGAAGTGGTGCTGCCAGATCCGGTTGACGATTACCCGGGCCGTGAGCGGGTTTTCCTTGCTGGCGATCGCCCGCGCGAGCTCGAGCCGGCCGCTGCCGAGCGTGAACGGCTTGCCGCCGTCGACGCGGTCGAGCACCTGCAAAAAGCGGCGCGGCACCTTGTCGCCGCGATTCTCCGGCTGGCCCCGCCGAAACACGACCGGCTCGTGCGGCCGCTCGTTGTCGCGCATCACCATGCCGCGGCCCGGGGCGCCGGGGTGCGTCATCTCCACGGTCTTCACCTTGCCGAGCATCGTGTTGTGCGTGTTGCTCTCGCCCTGATCGAGGAGCGTGACGGCGGCCGCGAGATCGAGCTGCGTGGGCGAGTCGGCCGCGAGCAGCACGCCGCGCAGCGCCTCGTCACCGTCGTCGGGCAGGCGGGCGACGGCGGCGTCGGCCTTGCGGGCCTCCTGCCACTTCGTGTCCACGGCCTCGAAGCGTCCGCCGATCCGTGCGGCGAGGGCGACCATCGACTCCGGCGGCTCGCTGCGCAGCGATGCGAGAAGACCCTGATGCACTTCCGCGAGCCACGGGTTGGCTCCGTCGTCATGCAGGAGCGCCGCGGCCTTGTCGCGGAAGTTGTCGGGGCCGAGGGCCGCGAGGCGGTGCCACAGCGTCCAGACGGGATGCGACTTCTTCGCGTACTCCTGGAGGTATTTCTGCCAGCGGGTGATCGCCCGCGGCCGCAGCGCCCCGCGTCGGCCCCGCTTCTCCACCGCGCCCGCGTCGGCAGGCGGCAGGATCTTCGCGAGATACTCGAGGTAGTCGGCCACGCGGCCCCGCAGTTCGGCCTCGATCGCCACCCGCCGCCCGTCGACCCACGTGTCCACCTCCTTCTGCTTCTCGGCCTGCGCGGCGAGGAAGGCGTCGTACTGCGGGTTGGCTCGTGGATCGCCGAGCAGGGGCAGTTCCTCGGGCTCGTGGGAGCTGGCGAAGACGCCGTAGAGGGAGTAGTAGTCGGCCGTCGGGATGGGGTCGTACTTGTGGTCGTGACAGCGGGCGCACGCCACGCCGAGTCCGAGGAAGCCTCGTGTCACGACGTCGATGCGGTCGTCGATGATGTCGTGCTGACGCCCCTGAAACCGTCGGCCCACCGTGAGGAAGCCCATCGCCGCGAGTGCCTTGTGCCGCTCCGGCGGCAGATCGAGCCGGTCGGCCGCGATCTGCTCGAGGATGAAGCGATCGAAGGGCACGTCGTCGTTGAAGGCGTCGATGACGTAGTCGCGGTAGGTGTAGGCGTAGGGATAGCGGGTGTCGCGGCTGCCGGCGAAGTAGCCGGTGGTGTCGGCGTAGCGCGCGATGTCGAGCCAGTGCCGCGCCCAGCGCTCGCCGTAGTGCCGGCTCTCGAGGAGTCGATCGACGAGCCGTGGAAACGCGTCGGCCGACTCGTCGGCAGCGAAGGCCTCCACCTCCTCGAAAGTCGGCGGTAGCCCGGTGAGTGTGAAGAAGGCCCGGCGGATGAGCGTGCGGCGGTCGGCCGAAGGGTTGGGCGCGAGCCCCACGCCCTCGAGGCGGGCGAGCACGAAGGCATCGATCGGCTGCCGCACCCAGGCCGCGTCGCGCACGGCCGGCGGCTCGTGGGGCACGATCGGCTGATACGACCAGTGCTTTTCCTGAAACTCCGCGATCCGCTGGGCGGGAGGCAGGGGGGCCGCATCGTCACCCGCGGCCTCGGCGGGCCAGTGGGCACCGCGTTGCACCCAGGCGGTGAGCGTGTCGATCGCCTCGGAGGGAAGTTTGCCGTCGGGCGGCATCTGTAATTTCGAGTCGCCGTAGCGGATCGCCGTGATCAGCCGGCTCTTGTCCGGGTCGCCCGGCGCGACGATCGGCCCCGACGCACCCCCCCGTTCGACTGCCGAGCGGCGGTCCAGCCGCAGTTCACCCGACTGGTCGTCGGGCCCGTGGCACTCCACGCAGTGCGCCACCAAAAGCGGCCGTACCTTCGACTCGAAAAACGCCTCCTGCTCCGCGGCCGTGTCGGCCCGGACAGGAGCGGCGAGCGTCCCGACCAGGCACGCGAGAGTGGACAGGACGGTGGGCGCGAGGGGGCACGCGACGCGGCGAGCCTTCACCCCGGCGGGCGGCGGACGGAGACAACGCTCGAGTGCCACGAAGTGCTCCATCCTAGGCGGGGTCCGGCCGTCTCGTGGGAAACCGGCGGGCAAACCTCGCAATTATAGCCCTCCGCGCCGGCTCTGATGGGTCGCGAGAATGCGACGAACCCCCCCTTCTGGCCGTGGTGCCGACTGGATGCCGTCAGCCGGGATTCGCGTGTGGGTTTGGGTGGGGCGGACTGCGGTCGCCCGGGAACCTCACGGTGTGGCCACCTCGATCCCGGATGGCACGAGCCTCGAGAAGTCCGCCGTGTTGTAGGTGATGATGCGAAGCCGCTCGACGCCCGTGGCCGGTCCGCGACGTGTGTGATCCAGCAGTGGGCCCCGACGGGCTTCGGACCCGTAGCACGTGCGGTGGCCGAATCACCCCTCAGCGAGCGTGCCGCGAAACGCCTTGATCAGCGCCGTCTCGCCCTGCTCGAGGCGGCGGGCCAGCACGGAGTCGATCATGGCGTTGGTAAGGCCCGGCAGGCAGAGGCTCACGTCGAGCGGCCTGTACTCAGCCCGGTCGAGCGCGAGCATCGTGAGGTGCGTGCCGTCGTGCCGCCAGACCTCCGGCACGCCCATGGCAGCGAACAGCCTGAGCTTCGCGATCGCCGAGGAAGTGATCTCGACCTCGATCACCAGATCGGGCGGCGGGTCGATCTGCAGGTCGACCTCGTCCTTCGGACGGATCAGATCGGCGTGGGCGATGTAGTAGGACTCGTCGGGCTCGAACGCCCGGTCGAGGTCTGCCCGCTTGAACGTGGTCGAGGCGCAACTGAGGATTTCGATCCCGCGGACCTCGGAATAGGTTTCGACGATCCGGCCGATCAGGCGACCAATGCCTTCATGCGGGCGGCGGGGCGTCATCAGTTCGAGCACTCCCTGGTCGAAGGTCATCCGCGGCACGCTGCCGGTGCGGGCTTCGGCAAGCTCGAGACACCTCTCCCAGCGCACGTTTTCGAGCACGGTGCGGGACTCGGCGGGTGCAACCTGTGGCATCAAAGATCTCCTCGACGGCACAGGCGGGGGATGCTCGCCAATTTCGGTCACGCCGCGAAGACGTGCGCCGCTCGGCACGTCCGCCGTCACTGGGCATCGACGACAGGTGAACAGAATAACAGTTAAGGGGCGGAAGTCAAGCGCAGCGGGTTCGGCCGTCGAGGGCCGCTTGCCGATGACGCAGGTTCACGCCCGCCCGCTACCCGCCGGCGTTGGCGGCCCGCCTCCAGCACCTCCTCGACACGCCCGACGGCTGACCCCGCCGTCAGTCCGCCGGACCCCGCCTTGCGCTGGGGACTCTCATCGTCTATCTCTGCAGATCTCACCCGATCACGGTCAAGTCGTAGACGAACCGGTTGCTCGCGTGCCAACCGGAAAAGGCTTGAAGAGGTGCCGTCTTCGTTCCTATCCTTGAACGGCGGTCCGCGGACGGCACCTATCGACAGATTCTCGGAGCCTTGCCCAGTGGAACCGCTACCCTATTCCAGCCGCACCGATCGTGAGTCGATCGCTGCGGATGCAAGGCATGTCGTCGGCATGACTCCGGAGGAACGTGCCATCGTGTTCGTAGGGTTGGAACGAACCATGGAGGCCATTCTCGCCCACGTTTCACCGGAGGAGCGCCTGCGCCGTCGGGAAGCATCGCGCCTCGTCGATCCCCGGCCGACGCCCTGGTGGAAAAACCTTCGCCGCTCAGCCTGGCCACGCGACGATGCAGCCCCCTGATCTGCCGCCGCTGGCGGACGTCGTTCTCCGGCTCGCGGACGTGTGCACGCGTGTCGGTGTTTCCTACGCGATTGGTGGGGCCGTCGCCACGAGTTTCTGGGGCGTGCCCCGCACGACACAAGATGCCGACTGTCTTGTCGCCGTCCCCGCTGTCACCTATCAGCGGCTTGCCGATGCGTTGACCACTGCGGGCTTCGTGCTCGACCACTCTCCGACGCCTCGACCCGTGACCGTCGAAGCGCTGCTCCAGCAGGTTCGTGACGACCGATACATCACGCTGGCATGCCGGGCGACCAGCGTCGAACTCTTCATTCCGATCGTTCCACTGCAGTACTCAATCCTGAATCGGGCTGTCGAGCGGCTTTTTTTCGGCCATGCTATCCGCGTGACAACCGCTGAAGATTTGATCCTGTTGAAGATGGCATTTCACCGTCAGAAAGATCTGCTCGATATCAAGGGCATCCTGCACGTTCAGAGGGGCCAGCTCGACATTGCCTATCTCCGTCAGTGGAGCGGCCAGATTCTGGAAGCGGCGGCCGAGCGCGAACTCGACGACTTGATTGCGACGTACGAGGCCGACCGCCCTGCTTGAAGCGGATCCGCATGCGTGGCAAGTGGTTTGCACAGCCGGCCGGTGAACGGCACGCCCCGCGGCTCAGGCTTACTGCCGACCAAATCGAGCGGCCATCCTTGAGGCGACACCGGCGCTCATCCAGCGCTTCACGGTGCCACTCTGGCGACCTCACATCGCAAGGTCGCGTGCAAAGGCTTTGCCATACGCTTTCGAGAAATCCATCGAGCCATGGACGGTGAGAGGTGAGCATCAAGCCAGATGATGGCGAATTGCGTCAGCCGCCTGGATCGCTGGCACAGCACCAACTACGCCCGCGATTCTCAAGAGCTCTGAGGCTGCCTCCAGCCAATACACGACGGAGTAGATCAATCACGATCTCCGCCGTGAACTTTCGCGACCAACTCACTCCAGGAGAGTCGATGTCCACCTCGGCTTGCCCGACGTCGGGCTCGTTCTATTTCCGTCTCTGTTGGAGGGCGTCGAACGACGCCAATAGTTCGGCCGGATGAGTCAACGAGCTCGATTGGCCCTTCGCCGGCCCTGATCTGAGCAGCACCATCCTCTGCGACAGCAACTTTCGTCATGATCGGCTCCTCTCTTTTCCAGGTCATGCACAGAATTGGGTCCCGTACCACCAGTTCCCGTGCCTGCGAGGCTGTTGGACGTCAGGCCATGGAAAAGCATCAAGTGTCACGTTATGGTTTGGGAATGGATATCGCGAGGCTCGACGAGAAGAAGCGTGCCCTCGACGCAGCGCGGCCCCTGCCGCCCGACGTGGTGCAATCGCTGGATGCGTGGTTTCGCGTCGAGTTGACGTACACGAGCAATGCGCTGGAGGGCAACACGCTTTCGCGACG
>JBJTBO010000097.1:0-6730 GCA_046091445.1 Planctomycetaceae bacterium
GCCGCGGGAGACCTCGCCGGCGACCGGGTGACCGTCCAGGCGAAGTCGGGCACCGTGTGGCTCGAGGGCAGCGTCGCCGACGACAAGCAGCTCGCGACCGCGGTCGGGATCGCCGAATCAAGCCCGGGCGTCGAGCGCGTGGTGAATCGGCTGGTGATCGATGCCGGTGGCCGATCTGGCGGAGCGACGGCGCTCGGCATGCCTGCATCGAGCCGGTCGATCGCCGGTGTCGCGGCCGCGGCGCCGACGGCGCGGCGGGCCGCCCCCGACCAGCGAGCCGGAGCCGGATCGAGCCAGCCGGATGTCAGGCTCGTCCAGGCGACCACCCCGTCCAGCTCCGCCCGAGCGAAGCCCGCCGCGCCCGGTCGGCTGCCGCTGCCACTCTCGGCCGTCACAGCCCAGCCTCCGACGAGCGGGCGGGGACTGGTCACGCCCGCCAACCACGCGCGGGGCGGTGTGCGGATGGCCCGCGGCGTGCTGCCGACCCCGGCGGGGTATGGCGGTTCCGGTGGGTTCGACGGACCCGTTGCCGACGGCCAGATGGTGCCCGGCACGATGCGAATCATCGAAGGCGGGCCCGTCGAGGGATCCGCTGGGCCGATGGGACCTCCCGCCGGCGGCTATGCCGGCGGTGGTGAGGGCTATGCGGGCGCACCCGGCGGCTATGCGGGCGGGCCAATGCCGATGGGCGGCACGGGCGTCGGCATGCCACCGGTGCCGATGCGTGGGGACGGGCCCAACATGCCCAACTACGCGTGGCCGAGTTACTCGGCCTACCCCAACTACGCGGCCCTCCAGTACCCCACGCAGTATTCGCCGACCGCCTGGCCTTACATCGGACCCTTCTACCCCTACCCGCAGGTGCCGCTCGGATGGCGGCGTGTGTCGCTCGAGTGGGACGACGGCTGGTGGTGGGTGGACTTCGACGAGCGTCACGTGCACAGCCACCATCGCTGAAACCTGCCGGGACCGGGACCGCCAGACGGGCGGTCCGCCCACCTGAGCGATCGACGCGAACACACAGCAACGAGCCGCCCCGTGAGGACCACCTCGCGGGGCGGACTGCTTGACGGACCGCGTTCGACCGACCGAGCGGGTCGCCGATCGACGCCCTGAAACCCTCCAGTCGCGCATCTCGACGCGGTCGGAAAAATCCGCAAGTGCGGCCGGCCCTCCGGTCGATACAACCGGCACGGTCGACCATGCGGTGACCGCCTGTCGAGGAGTGCACCGATGTCGTCGCGGATCCGGTTCCTATCGCTGGCCCTGCTCGCCGCCGGCAGCATGGCGTCCCAGGGCGGCTGCTTCTGGCTCACGGCGCAGGGTCCGAACATCGGACCGCTCGCGATTCCGATCCCGGTGCCCGTCTACCTGCAGAAGAGCCGCGAGGACAAGTTCTGGAATTACGAGCGGTACGAGCGGGCACCGGTCCTCGGCCCGATCCTGCCGGGTGGCCCGTGCGAGGCACTCGACGAGCCGAGTGACGACGAGGTCATGCGGGCCCTCGAGAAGGCCCGTCCCGTGCAGGGCAACTGGCCGTTCCTCTACGAGATCCAGCGCAACCGCGTGCGGATCGCGAAGTGCAAGATCTCCGACTACGTCGATCCCCCGCGTCACTATCCGCTCGTGGGACCGGCCCAGCTGCATCACGCGCACTACAAGTGCACGGTCTACTTCCAGGAAGTGAAGCGGATCGGCTGGCCGGTGCCCCACACGCTCGTGGACGACGACTGCCAGGAGGTCGTTTACATCGACCACGATCACCTGCACATGGTGGGCGACGTCGACACGGGGTGTGATGCGAACTTTTGATCGCGCTGCCGGGCCATCCATGGCCCCGGCAGCTTGACGTCCGGCGAGGGCAGCCAAGGTGCCCCCGCCGACCGCGGCAGCCGTCCGGGCGGCCGTGGCGCACCGCGACGGTTTGGGCCGCAGCGGGCCTTCGTCCCTGCGGCCGATCATGTGGCGGGGTCACCCGGTGGGCGCGGGGATCGTCGGGGGCCGCGGCGGGCCTTCGGCCCGGCGGCCCGGCGGCCGAAGGGACAGGTCCCGGGCCTGCGGGTCGTATCGGTTGCCGCTGACGGCGGGTTCTTCGCGGGGCTCGGGCGGCTCGGGGGACGATAGTGCCTGAGTCGGCGGCACCGAGGGAGTGGTGCGCCTGCACCCAGCGCGGTGAGACATGATTCGGCCAGGGAGGGCGAGCGCCGGGGCTGCGAGATCCGCGCGGCGAGGGCGGCGTGGCCTGCGGCCGCGAGCGCGTCTTCTCGTCGCCGCCGCGGCGATGGTGCCGCTCCTCATGTCGATGGCGGTGGCGCAGACGCCCCGCGCCTGGACGGGCGGCACGGAGGACGGCCGAGCGCCGGTGAGGGTCGCGGCCGTGCCCGCGTCGGCCGAGGGGGCTCCGCAGCCTGTGGAGCCGCTCATCCCGACGCACAACCTGCTCGCGACGGCACGCAGCGGCGGCATCCTCATGATCCCCCTGTTCGGATGCTCGTTCGCGCTGGCCGTCTTCGGCATCGAACGGGCCGTCAGCCTGCGGACGTCGCGGGTCGTGCCGGCCCCGTTCACGAAGCGGTTCGTCGAACGGCTCCAGTCGCGGGACCTCGCTCGCGGCGAGGCGCTCGAGGCGTGTGACGCCAACGGCAGTCCGGTGGCCCGCGTGTTCGCCGCGGCCGTGCGACGCTGGGGCAAGCCCGCCGTCGAGATCGAGCAGGCCGCGATCGACGCGTGCGAACGCGAGCTCAACCACCTGCGTCGATACCGTCAGGTGTTCAACGGCGTCGCGACCGTCGGGCCGCTCCTGGGCCTGCTCGGCACCGTCTTCGGGCTCATCCGCTCGTTCAACGATGTCGCCGGAGCCGGCGCGATGGGGCGACCCGACCTGCTCGCCCGCGGCTTCGGCGAGGCGCTCGTGACCACGGCGATGGGGCTGCTCGTGGCGATCCCGGCGATGGTGCTCCACTGGTACTTCACCGGCCGCGTCGATCGCCTCGCCATGCGGCTCGACGAGGGATGCCAGCAGGTGATCGACGAGATCTCGCTCGAGGCGCTCGGCGAGTCGAAACGCCGCGCGGGGTGACGACATGCCACTGGTCCGACTGTCGGACGACGAGTCGCCGTCGCCCAACCTGGCACCGATGATCGATGTGATCCTCGTGCTCACGATCTTCTTCATGTGCGCGACGAAGTTCTCGGGAGACGAGCGGACGTTCGACCTCGATCTGCCGCAGGCCGACGCTGCGGTGGCCGCGACGACGACACAGCCGGAGATCGTGGAGGTCGCCGCAGCCGGTGGCCTGCGCCTCGGGTCCGACGAGGTGACGGTGGAGCAGCTGGCAACGCGGCTGGCCGCCATGCGGGAGGGTGATGCGGACGTGTCGGTGATGATCCGCGGCGAACGCGCCGTCGCCCACGGGCGCATGGCCGAGGTCTACGAGGCCTGTCGGTCCGCCGGCGTCCGCCGCGTGGCGATCTCGGTCCGACCCCGCGCGGGAACGGTCACGCACTGACCGCGCAGCGATGCACGCCGCCTGGATCGTCGGTTCCTTCGCGGCCGTGCTCGCCGCGGGTGCGGTCGTGCTCGTTCGCACGCGCTGGCTTCAGTCACGCACGCTCGAGAAGTGCGTGGCGCTCTCGGTGGTGCTCCACGCGGCGCTGGGTCTCATCTGCGCGCTCGTGGGCGGCATGGCCCCGGCATCGTGGGGCACCCGCGACGAGGGTCGCATGACGATGGTCGTCCTCCTCGAGGCGGATGATGACGGTCCCGCCGCGGCACCCACTGGCGAAGCGGGGGCGACGGATGCCGAGAAGAGCGCAAACGACTCGCGCGATCGTGACCCGGGCGACCTCACACCACCCGCGACGGAGGCGGACGTCGCGGCTCTGGCACCGGCCGGTCGTGACGCGCCGGCTCCGCCCGGCGATCTGGTGCCGCTCCTCGAGACGGTGGCGGCGGACGAGCCGACGGCGGCTCCGGCCGCCGCACCCGCCGATGTGGACGGGGCGCCGAGCACGGCGGCGTCGGCGCCCGACGTGCCGCGCGCGGACGTGCCGCCGGTCTACGCCGATCGCACCGACGCCCGGCGCGGGGCTGCGGCGCTCGCCCGCGGCGGTTCGGAGGCCACGGAGCGTGCCGTGCAGGCGGCCCTCGCATGGCTCGTGAGGGCGCAGGCGAGCGACGGCCGCTGGGATGCCTCCGCGCACGGGGCCGGCACGGGTCGGGCGCCCGGCGGACAGCACGATGGGTCGGTCGGTGCCCGCAGTGACACGGGGGTGAGCGGGCTCGCCCTGTTGGCGTTCCTCGGCGCCGGCACCACGCACCGCAGCGGTCCCGATGCCGACACGGTCGAGCGGGGCCTGCGCTTCCTGCTCGACGTGCAACGCGACGACGGCTCGCTCGCGGGGGATGCCGAGTTCTTCGCGGGCCTCTCCTGTCATGGCATGGCGACGCTCGCGCTGGCGGAATGCTGCGCCCTCTCTGGAGATGGAGCGCTGCGTGCACCGCTCGAGCGGGCCGTGCGCCATACGCTCGCGACGCAGCATCCGATCACGGGGGGCTGGCGCTACGCGCCGGGTGACAGGGGCGACACGAGCCAGCTCGGCTGGCAGGTCCTCGTGCTGTCGGCCGCCAGGCAGGCCGGTCTTGGCGGCTTCGATGCCGCCGAGGCCGGGGCCCGCACGTTTCTCCAGGGTGTCTCGTCCGGACAGGCGGGAGGACTCGCGGCATACCGGCCCGGCGAACGACCGAGCGTGGCGATGACGGCCGAGGCGCTGGTCTGCCGGCTGTTTCTCGGCATGCCGGTCGATCATCCGGCGGCGCGTGAGGCGCTCGACTTGATCGGCCGCCACCCGCCCGATCCGCGGCGCGCGAACGCCTACACCTGGTACTACGCCACCCTCGCCTCCTTCCACTCCGGCGGCGACCAGTGGCACCGCTGGAATCAGGCACTGCAGGCGGCCCTGCTGCCACTGCAGCGTGGGGGTGATGGTCCGCACGCCGGCAGCTGGGACCCCGATCCCGTCTGGGGTGGTCACGGTGGCCGGGTCTATGCCACGGCGGTGGCCGCGCTCACGCTCGAGGTCTACTACCGCTACCTGCCGATCCATCAGCGCGGCGGCCGGATCGCCGCGACACCGTGACGGTCGCTGCAACGGGCGAGCGGGCGTCGCGGCTGCGGCGGGCCGACGCATTTGACCCCCATCTTGAAACAACTAGACTTGGTGACAGGTGTTCAGCATCTCGGAGGAGTCCCTCACGTGGCCATTCATGCAGCGGGAAGCGAGTCGGTGGTCATGCCGCTTGCGATGTTCGGGCTCGGGCCGATGGAGCTGCTGATCGTGGCCGGGATCGTGCTCCTCCTGTTCGGGTCCCGCCTTCCCAAGGTCATGCGATCGCTCGGCGAGGGCATCGTCGAATTCAAGCGGGGCGTGCAGGGCATCGAGGAGGATCCGGCGGCGAGGCCCGGCGATTCCGGGCGGGCCGAGGGTCGGTGAGTCGGCTCGGGGGTCGATCGCCGGTTCGCCGGAGCGGGTGTCGGGCCGGGGATGAATCCGTCCGGGCCGTCCGCAGCGGCTGGGACCGAAGGCCTTCCGAAGAGGGCTGAGCGACGGCGAGTCGATCGCACGGTGAGGACAGCGGCTGATGTTCGGACTGGGCCCCCTGGAAATCGTCGTGATCGGCGCCATCGCCGTGATGCTCTACGGACGACGGCTGCCCGAGGTGGGTCGGTCGTTCGGTCGCACGCTCGGGGACCTGCGCAAGCAGTGGACGACGCTGGCCCGCGAACTCGACGTGACGTCGCAGATCGATGGTCGCCTGCCGAATCGCTCGCCCGGCAGGCAGCGCACGCGCTACGACTCGGATGCATCGCTCGTGCCGTCGCCTCGCTTCGAGCCTCCCGCCGCGGACGGAGCCGCCGAAGCGGCCGACTCGACGTCCGCGTGAACGGCTTCGCGTCCGGCCGGACGGTCGTCGCGGTCGCCGGGCATGGCGAGGGGAGGCGCGGCTGCTACAATCCGACTGTGTTGTCGGGCAGCTAGCTCAGTTGGTTAGAGCGCCACGTTCACACCGTGGAGGTCACAGGTTCGAGTCCTGTGCTGCCCACTAGCGAGATTGATTCGCGTTTTGCCGTGCAAAACCCTGCCGACGTTCGGCAGCGCCCGCGAGGGAGAACCGGTTCAAAAAGGTAGGCCGAATGGCCCTACCCTTTTGCGACCTCACCCACGCGGAGGTTTTTGCAAATGGGACGCCGCCCCTCAGGATCACTCCCGCAGATGCGTCGGCACCGCCCGACCAACACGGCCCGCATCGTCCTCAACGGCAAGGTTCACTCACTCGGCCGATGGGCGAGCCACGAAGCGAGGATGCGGTACGACACGCTCATCGCCGCCTACGTCACCAGCGGCCGCACCAGCATCGAGGGCGCCAAACCCTCGGCAGCCCACAAGCCGCCGACAGAACCCGCGGGTGGCGTGCGGGCAGTTACCGCCCCCCCGCCAGGGTCGTGCCAGGTCCGAGAGCCCGTCGCCGGCCTGACGGTAGGCGAACTCGCGGTCCGTTACCTGCGGCACATTGAGCAGACCAAGCCCAACTATCGCCGCTCGTCCCTCTGGCACGGCGCTCTGGCCGCCAGCCGCGCGGTACGGTCGCTCGCTGCGATGCCTGCCAGCGCCTTCGGATCGCGCGCCCTGACCCAGGTTCAGGAACAACTGATCGAGACTCCAGCCCCCC
>JBJTBO010000098.1:0-7118 GCA_046091445.1 Planctomycetaceae bacterium
TCCGTCCCGCCGCTCCTCCGGGCGCTCCGTCCCGCGCGGGCCCGTCACAGGATCCAGCTGACGCGCTCCGCCGCCGCGCGACCCCGGCCCCCTCCCCGCCCCGCCGTCCCTCCGTCCACCGATGCCTCTCGACTTCTCCACGATCGACGATGCCGTCGAAGCCATCCGGCAGGGCGAGATCGTCATCGTCGTCGACGCCGAGGACCGCGAGAACGAGGGCGACTTCGTCTGCGCGGCCGACAAGGCCTCGACCGAGATCGTCAACTTCATGATCCGGCACGGGCGCGGGCCGGTCTGCATTCCGATCCTGCCCGATGTGGCACGGCGGCTCGACCTGCCCATGATGGTCGATGCCAACTCCACCCCGCTGGGCACCGCGTTCACCGTGCCGGTGGACCATCGCTCGGCCCGCACGGGCATCACGGCGGCCGAACGGGCAACCGCGATCGCCGCGATCCTCGATCCACGGAGCGCGGCGACGGACTTCGTGCGTCCGGGCCACCTCTTCCCCCTCGTCGCGAAGGAGGGGGGCGTGCTGCGTCGCGCGGGGCACACGGAGGCGGCCGTCGACCTGGCTCGCATGGCCGGCTCGTCGCCGGCGGGCGTCCTCTGTGAGATCCTCGACGACACCGGCAATCGCGCCGATCGCGACACGCTCTTCGCGCTCGCCGCCGAGCACGGCCTGAAGATCATCTCCATCGAGGAGCTCATCCGCCATCGACGCGTGCGCGAGAAGCTCGTCGAGCGGATCGCGGAGGCGGACCTGCCGACCCGCTGGGGCAGGTTCCGGATCATCGCCTACGGCGTGCGGTTCGAGCCCCAGCAGCCGATCGTGCTCGTGATGGGCGACGTCGCGGCGGCGGCCGCGCCGCTCGTGCGGCTGCACTCCTCCTGCTTCACCGGCGATCTCCTCGACAGCCTGCGCTGCGACTGCGGGGACCAGCTCCACCTCGCCCTCGAGATGATCGGCCGCGAGGGATGCGGCGTGCTCGTCTACCTGCCGCAGGAGGGACGCGGCATCGGACTCGTCGAGAAGATCCGCGCCTACCAGCTGCAGGATCAGGGCCTCGACACCGTCGAGGCCAACCTCGCCCTCGGCTACAAGGCCGACGCCCGCGACTACGGCATCGGCATCCAGCTGCTCAAGGATCTCGGCCTGCGCCGGGTGCGGCTCCTGACGAACAATCCGAAGAAGACCGACGCCTTCATCTACGGCGGCTTCGACCTCGAGGTGATCGACCAGGTGCCGATCCTGCCCCCGGTGCACGAGTTCAACGAGCGCTATCTCGCGACGAAACGCGAGAAGCTCGGGCACCGCTTTCCCGACTGAGTGGGGGAGCGCGGCCGGCCCGCCTCGATTGACCCACGCGCGCCGCGCGCCGTAGCATCGTCGGCCGGTGGAGTCGCCTCTCCCGCGGCATGCGGGATTTCCGCGGCCGAAGCCGTCCCGCGGAGGGCATGATGCACACGCGACCCGTCACCCGACCCCGTCGCCGCGGCAGACCGTCGACCGGGTGCCGATCGGTCTCGACGCCCGGCGCGGTGGGGACCGGCGCGGCGGCCTGCGGGCTGCTGTTCGTCGTCCTGTTCACCGTCCTGGTCACCGCCGGCTGCGGCTCGAAGGACGGCGCCGCAATCGACGCGGAGCTCCATCCGCAGCCCGAACTGTCGGCGCCGGTGGACCCGGAAACCACGGCGAAGGCGCGCGAGGCCTTCGTCGCCCCGCCCCTCGCGGACATCGAGCGCGACGCCCGTTGGAGCGATCGCCCCGTGCGCGCCGGACTCGTGCGGCGCCGCGCCCAGCAGGCGCGGCAGCGGGCCGCCGCGACGGTGGCCGAGGCCCTCGCGCTCGAGAACGACTCGGCCGACGCCAACGCCACGATCCTCTCCGCGCTCGGCAGGCTCCCGGAAGACGGGGAGGCCGACCTCGACGCCCGCATCGATCGGCACACGACGGGCGACCTCGGCAGCACCAACCCCATCATGATCAGCACCTCGGCGGAGTTCGACGTGCTCGGCCTCACCGGCTTCGGGCTCTTCTCCTTCGACCGCGACCTCGAGCCGTTCGCGGCCGCGGAAACGGTGGTGAGCTGGCAGACGAGCGCCGACGGGCTGCTCGACAAGGTCGTCATCCGCGACGACCTCGTGTGGAGCGACGGACAGCCGATCACGGCGCACGACGTGGCCTTCAGCTTCACGGTGATCATGGATCCCAGGGTGCCGGTGCCGGCGGTGCGCAGCGGCACCGACCAGCTGCGCGGCGTCCACGCCTACGACGACCGCACCATCGTCTTCTTCCATCGCGAGCCGTTCGCCACGAACGTGTGGAACATCAACTTCCCCGTCCTCCCGCGGCACGTCTACGCGGCGACGTGGGAGGACGACCCCACGCTGAAGGACAGCCCCGTCCACGTCCAGCTCGAGGCCAAGCCGGTGTGCGGCGGACCCTACGAGATCGTCTCGCGGGTGCGGGGGCAGGAGATCGTGCTGCGACGGCGCGACTCCTGGTCGACCGTGAACGGCAGCCGCGTGCGCGACGAGCCCTTCTTCCGTGAGGTGCGCTTCCGGATCATCGAGGACCCCAACACCTCGCTCCTCGCGCTGAAGGCGGGGGAGATCGACGAGATGATCCTCCAGCCGGAGCAGTGGACGACGCAGACCGGCGACGACGAGTTCTACCGCCGCAACACCAAGGTGACGGCGCCGGAGTGGGTGAGCTTCCACTTCGGCTGGAACCTCGACACCCCCTTCTTCTCCGACCGGCGGGTGCGGCGGGCCATGAGCTACGCCTTCGATCACGACCGCATGCTGGAGACGCTCTGCTACGGCCTCTACGCCCCCTGCACCGGCGTCTTCGCGCCGGGATCGTGGATGGCGTCGCGCAAGAAACTCGCGCCCTACCGTCAGGACCTCGACCGTGCCGAGGCGCTGCTCGACGAGGCGGGATGGGTCGACCACGACAACGACGGCGTGCGCGACCGGGAGATCGACGGCCGGCTCGTACCCTTCGAGTTTTCGATGCTCGTGAGCCAGCAGCCGCACCGCATCAAGATCTGCACGCTCCTCAAGGAGAACCTCGAGCAGGTCGGCGTGCGGATGAACGTGCGCCCGCTCGAGACGACGGTGCTCCATCAGCTCACGCAGGAGAAGAAGTTCCAGGCCTTCTTCGGAGGCTGGGGATCGGGCACCGACCCCGACACCTCGGACAACATCTGGGCGACGGGTGCCGGACGCAACTTCATCAACTACTCGAATCCCGAGATCGACCGGCTCTACGTGGAGGGCCGCCGTGAGCTCGACCGGGCCAAGCGGGCCGAGATCTACGGTCGCATCCAGGAGATCCTCTACGAGGACCAGCCGTACACGTGGCTCTACTGGCGCAACGCCTTCTACGGCTTCTCGCGCCGCCTTCGTGGCTACGTGTTCAGCCCGCGGGGACCCTACCACTACGCGCCGGGCTTCGGCAGCATGTGGAAACCCGGGCGGGAGTGAGGGATGGCCACCTACCTGCTGCGCCGAGTGCTGCTCGGCGTGCTCACCCTGCTCGTCATCACCTGCTTCGTCTACGGCCTCGCGCGGGCGATGCCCGGCACGCCGCTGACGGTGCAGCTCGGCGAGGACCCCAGCCGCAAGCTCAACCCCGAGGACCAGGAGCGGCTGCGGCGCATCTACGGCCTCGACAAGCCGTGGTACATGGGCTACGCGCAATGGCTCGGCAACGTCGTCCGGGGTGACCTCGGCCGCTCGATCACCCGCAAGCAGCCGGTGACGTCGCTCATCGCCGAACGGATCGGACCCACGTTCCTCGTCTCCGGGACGGCGCTGGTGCTCATCTGGCTGCTGGCGATCCCGCTGGGGCTCTACGCCTCGGCCCGCAGCGGCCATGCCGACGAGCGCACGGCGAGCCTGCTGCTCTACGTGCTCTACTCCTTCCCGACGTTCGTCGCGGCGCTCTTCCTGCAGGTCATCTTCTCGGTGTGGCTGCGGGGCACGCCGTGGGAGCTCCCGCTCTTCGGCATGACCGACCTGCCCGCCGACGCCCCGTGGCCCGCCCGCTGGGCCGACATCGCCCGCCACATGATCCTCCCCGTGACCTGCCAGACGTACGTGGCGCTCGCCTACGACAGCCGCTTCATCAAGGCGAACATGGAGGAGGTGCTGCGGCAGGACTACATCCGCACCGCACGGGCGAAGGGTGTCGGACCCTGGCGGGTGCTCGTGCGGCACGCCTTTCGCAACACGCTCATCCCGCTCGTCACGCTGCTGGGCCTCTCCCTGCCGGCGCTCGTGGGGGGCTCGGTGATCATCGAGCAGATCTTCACGTGGCCCGGGATGGGGCGGCTGTTTTTCGAGAGCATCCGCGAGCGCGACTATCCGACGATCATGGGCCTGACGCTCATGTTCAGCGTGCTGACGCTCCTCGGCCAGCTGCTCGCGGACGTCCTCTACTGCGCGGTCGATCCGCGAGTGAGCGTGGAATGATGGCGCACGTTCCGCACCCCCGGTCCCGCGGCTTCTGGGCCGAGGCGTGGGGCCGCTACCGGCGCAGGCCGCTCGCCATGGCCGCCCTGTCGTTCGTCGGCTTCCTGGTGGCCATCGCGATCCTGGCACCGGCGATCGCCGGCACCAAGCCGGTCCTCTGCCGCTACAAGGGGCGGCTCTCGATGCCCTGCCTCGGCTACTTCAACCGCAGCTGGGAGCCGGCCGTCTTCGCCCGCGACCGCTTCCGCGGCACCTACCCGCGAAACCTCGCGGAGAAGGACCCCGACAGCTGGGCGATCTGGCCGCTTTTCTTCCAGGATCCCTACCGGGCCGTGCGTGCCGACGAATGGCCCGGCATGCCCGCGAATCCGGCCATGGACGAGGGGCGGCCCAGCGGCCGCAACCCCTTCGGCACCGATCAGGCCGGTGTGGACGTGCTCGCGAAGATGGTGCACGGCACGACCGTCGCGCTGCTCGTCGGGTTCGTATCGATGGGGATCGCCGGCACGATCGGCATCGTCGTCGGGGCGCTCGGCGGCTACTTCGGCGGCTGGGTCGACACGCTCACCAGCCGCGTCACGGAGATCGTGATGTGCGTGCCCACGCTCGTGCTCATTCTCGCGATTATCGCGATCCTCGAGAAACCGACGATCTGGCACACGATGGCGATCATTGGCGCGACGGGCTGGACCGGCATCGCGAGGCTCACGCGCGGCGAGTTCCTGCGGCTGAAGACGAGTGAATTCGTCATGGCCGCCCGGGCCGCCGGCGCGGGACCGGTGCGGATCATGCTGCGGCACATCCTGCCCAACGCCCTGGCCCCGGTGCTCGTGCCGATCACCTTCGGGATCGCCGCGGCGATCCTCGTGGAAAGCTCACTGTCGTTCCTCGGCTTCGGCCCGCCACCGCCCACCGCCAGCTGGGGCTCGATCCTCAACGACGCGCGGAGCAATTACCGGATGTGGTGGCTCGTCGTCTTCCCGGGGACGGCGATCTTCCTCACGGTGCTCGCCTACAACCTCGTCGGCGAGGGGCTCCAGGAGGCAACCGATCCGCGGCTGCGCGAGGCGCGGAAGTAAGCGATGCCCCTGCTCGACATCAGGAACCTCGTGACCGCCTTCCACACCCCCGCGGGGCGCGTGCCGGCGGTGGACGGCGTATCGCTGGCGCTGGAACGGGGCACGACGCTCGGCCTCGTCGGCGAGAGCGGGTGCGGCAAGAGCGTCACGGCGATGTCGGTGCTCGGCCTCGTCGCGGCGCCGGGCGTGGTGGAGTCGGGCGGGATCCTCCTCGATGGCCCGGCCGGCCCCGTCGATCTCGTGCGGCTGGCGGAGCCGCAGCTGCGCTCGATCCGCGGGGGCCGGATCGGCATGATCTTCCAGGAGCCGATGACCAGCCTCAATCCGGTGTTCACGATCGGCGATCAGGTGGCCGAGGTCGTCATGCTCCACCGCCACGTGTCGCGGGGGGAGGCGCGGGCCCGGGCGCTCGAGATGCTCCGGCTCGTGCGGATCGCCGATCCGGAACAGCGGCTCGACGAGTATCCCCATCAGCTCTCGGGCGGCATGCGCCAACGCGTGATGATCGCGATGGCGCTCGCCTGCGAGCCCGACCTCGTCATCGCGGACGAGCCCACCACCGCGCTCGACGTGACGATCCAGGCGCAGATCCTCGACCTGCTGGCCGACCTCCGGCGCCGCCTCGGCACGGCGATCCTGCTCATCACGCACGATCTCGGGGTGGTGGCCGAGACCTGTGACGAGGTGGCCGTGATGTATGCCGGCAGGATCGTGGAACGGGCGCCCGCCGCCAGGCTCTTCGCGCGACCGCTGCACCCCTACACGATCGGCCTGCTCGCGGCACGACCTCAGCCGGGAGCCGCGGGCCCGCGGCTCCGCGCCATCCCCGGCGGCGTGCCTTCGCCGCGCGGGGTTCCCGCCGGTTGCCGCTTGCATGCACGCTGCGCCTAGGCCCGCGGGGACGTCCGGCCGGGGGCGCGCGCGACGGGGATGGCCGGATCGATCGTGGTGCCGGTGCGCGACGGTGGCCGGCTGGTCGGCACGCTGGGAATCGCCACGGCGAGCGAGCGCGTGTTCACCGAGGCGGAGACCGAGGATCTGATGCGTGCGGCCGCGGCGATGGGTCGCTTCCGGCCTGCCCGCGGGGCGTTCTGACGGCGCCCCGGTGGCGTCCGATTGCCGTCACTTCATCTGCTGCGCGAGCCACGTGCGTGCCAGCAGCACGTCGCGTTCCACCGTGGCCACCGAAACTCCGAGCATCAGCGCTACCTGCGCGGTCGTCATGCCGCCGATTTGGTGGAGCGACAGCGCCTCGGCACGGCGGGGCTCCCGCTCGGCGAGCTCCGCGAGTTTCTCGTGCAGGAACTCGACGTCGGCATCTCGGAGGATGTCCTCCTCGGGCGTGGGCTTGCCGTCGGCCACCTCGACCTCGTCGATCGGGCGGGTGCCGTTGCCGCCACCGCGCTTCTGGGCCATGCGACGCCGGCGCCGGTCCGCGAGCACCCGCACGAAGAGCATCGTGGCGATGGCCGCGAGGTGGTTCTTGTCCGCGATGCGGGTGCGCTGCTGCAGGAGCCGCGTGAATGCCTCACCGAGCAGCGACGTCGGGCTGAGGGC
>JBJTBO010000099.1:0-19925 GCA_046091445.1 Planctomycetaceae bacterium
GGCAGGAGGCGTTCGTTCGCGCCCCCCGCCACGGCGATCGCGTTCTCCCCCGCGGCGTCCACCATGATGAGCGCGACACCCGACGGACAGCCCGGTGCGCGGGCGACGTGCGTGGTGTCGATCCCCTCCGCACGGCAGGCCGCGAGCGACGCGTCGCCGAGCGCGTCGTCACCGAGGCATGCGACGAACCCGACCATCCCTCCGGCCCGGGCTGCAGCCACCGCCTGGTTGGCCCCCTTGCCGCCGCCGACCCTGGTGAACGTGCCGCCGAGCACCGTCTCCCCGGCGCGTGGCAGCGCGGGCACCCGGACGACGAGGTCCGTGTTCGCGCTCCCGACGACGATGATGCGACTGGACATGGCTGGTGCCTCGTTATAGACCAGTCAGACGCGCGCCCGGCGCGCGAGCCCCCCCGCTCCGGACGACGAGGACCGCATGAACATCGGCGGGTGGCCACGGCTCTGGTTCGGCACGCAGCTCCCCGTCTCGCGTCGCCAGTACGCCGCCAGCGGCTGCGGGCTCGCCCTCTTCAAGTACGGCGTCGAGGCGGCGGCCATCCAGGCCGTGACGGGCCGCTGGCTCGGCCCCCTCGACTTTCTCAATCCGTCGCTCGCCGCACGGAGCGAGGTGCTGGCGGGGGCACCGGACTGGCTCGGCTGGGCCCTGTTCGCGTGGAACCTGCCGTTCGTCTGGATCGCGCTTTCGATGAGCGTGCGCCGCGCGTCGCTCGCCGGGGTCTCGCCGTGGACCGGCCTGGCCGTGCTCGTCCCGGTCGCCGGGCTCGTGGTCATGCTCGCCCTCTGCCTCGCGCCCGACCGCACGCCCGAACGCTGGCGACCGGCGACCGGCGTCGTCGCTGCGGGTGATCCGGGTGGCTCGGCCGCCGGTGCCCTCCGCGCCCTCGGAGCGGCCCTCGCCGTGGGCGTCGCGATGCTCGTGGTGACCGTCTATCTCATCGCCACGTATGGCGTGGCGCTGTTCCTCGGCACGCCGCTGGTGATGGGCGCGGTGGCCGGGTTCCTCTTCAACCGTCCGCTGTCGCGGTCACGCGCCCTGACGACCGGCCTCGGAGCCGTGGTGATGGTCGCCGCCGCCGTCATCATGCTCGCCTTCGCACTCGAGGGGCTCATCTGCATCGCGATGGCGGCGCCGATCGTGATGCCGCTCGGGATCGTCGGTGCGCTGCTCGGGAAGGCCGTCGCCGACGCCACGTCGATCTCCCCGGGGGGCGTCGTGCCGCTCGTGATCGTGCTGCCCCTGCTCGCCGGTGCCGAGCAGCTCGCGACGCGCAGGCTGCCGGAGCACGTGGTCCTCACGTCCGTGGACGTGGCCGCACCGCCCGAGCGCGTCTGGCCGCACGTCGTGTCCTTCCCGGACCTGCCGGAGCCGCGGGAGTGGTTCTTCCGCTGCGGCATCGCCTGCCCCGTGCGTGCCCGGATCGAGGGCGCGGGCCCCGGGGCCGTGCGTCACTGCGAGTTCACGACCGGGGACTTCGTCGAGCCGATCACGGTGTGGGACGAGCCGCGGCGGCTCGCCTTCGACGTCACGAGCCAGCCCGACCCGATGCGGGAGCTGTCACCATGGCGGCACGTCCATCCGCCGCACCTCGCCGATCACGCGCTCACGAGCCGACGCGGCGAGTTTCGCCTCGTCGATCTCGGCGACGGGCGGACGCGACTCGAGGGACGCACGTGGTACACGTTCGACATGCACCCGCGGGCGTACTGGACGCTCTGGAGCGACATGGCGATCCATGCGATCCACCGCCGCGTGCTCGATCACGTGCGCCGGCTCGCCGAAGGGGCGCATCGCGATGCGGGTGCCATGACGGACACCGGTCCGGCGGCACGCGACTGACGCCGACCCGGCGGATCACGCCGGCAGGTCATCCCACATCGGGCACCAGAGAGGCACCCGCGGGAAGAGCTGGCCGGCAAGCCGCTGCGCCATCTGGGTGGAGGGTTCCATGCGGCCCGCGGCCACGGCCTCCGCCGGATCGCACTGGCCCAGGAGCAGCCGCGCGAGCTCGGCCTCGGAGAGCCTGAGGTAACTGCGTCCGAGCCGGCCGGGATGCACCACGGCCTGCGGTGCGACGCCGCCGCGGCGCTCGGGAACGACGATCGAGCCGCGAAAGCCCGGCGCGTCGAGTCCCAGCTCCACCGTCTCACGCGTTCCCGCCGCCGCCACGCGCGCCGCCACCGTGGGGGCGACCGCCTGGAGCAGCTCGAGGGGCCGGAAGACACGGGCCACGATCATCCGGTCGCCGGCCGGCACCAGGCCGTCCGCTCCCGCGACGGCGGCATGCAGCGGATCGGCGACGCTCGACTCGTAGACGATTTCCTGCCGGTCGTTTTCGATCGCCTCGGCACAGGCACGCGCGAGGATCTCGCGCTCGAGGCCGGCGAACTGCGGATCGGCGGCGATCTCGAGGATTCGACTGCCCGACTGGACGCAGTATCCGACGATCCGCGCACTCGATTCATGGAGCTCGTATCGATCCTGCCCGACCAGGGCCACGAGGATCGAGTCGAATGCCGCACGGCTGACCAGCCAGCGGCCGTAGTTCTCATCGCGGTCGCACGCGCCCACGAACCGCGCGGCATTGTGCCGGTAGATCCGCAGGATCGCGGGAAGCTCCACGTGACGCCACTGCCGCATCGTCACCGGCTCGCCGGTCCGGGCTGGTCCCTCGAGCAGCCTCGCGAGGATTTCGGTCGGCCTGCCGGGCGTCACACCATCGCGCCCGAGCACGCTCCAGCCGAGGTCATGAAACGAGGAGGCGATCCGCGTGCGGGTGAACGCCACGACCGTGCCGGCCTGCCGCATGCGCTCCTCGGCGGACTGCACGAGCCGCTGGCCGTGTCCCGCGCCACGACACTCCGGAAGCACCGCCACCCGCTCGAGTACGGCGCCACGCACTCCCGCACTCGATCCGGAGGCGACCGGCCCCAGCACGATGGTGCGAGGCACGATTTCGGCATGGCCGACGATGCGGCCACCGAGGCGGGCGACGAGGCGATTCGAGGGGTCGTACTCCGGATGATCGACCGCCGCATGAAACTCGCCGCGCGACGGGGGCGACGGCAGCCCGGCGAGGAGCTGGAGACTTTCCCCCTGGTCACCCGCCCGAGCCGGTGCGACGTGGCAGTGTTCGAGCATCCACGCCGGCGGTTTTCGTGATACCGGCGGCAGGTTCGGCAGATGGAGGATGGCGGGACGCCGCCCCGGCGCGCGCCGGCTGACGGTCGTACCCGAGGGCCTCACCTCCACCGCCGTCACCGCGCCGCCGGCGGGCGTCGCCCGGCCACGGCTGCGTTTCGGTGGCGTCGCCGCGGACGGTTCGGCGGAGGGTGGAGCGGTCCGCGCCGACGCCGACGCGTCGTCCCCTGACGTCGCCTTCGCAAGCCGGATCGCCTGCGTGCCGGCGGAACGTGATCCGCGGGACCGAACTCCCCGGGCACCCTGGGCTCCCTGGCCGGCACGGTCCGCCGCGGAGGACTCGACGGGGGTCTTGAGCCGCGTGGCCACACGCTGCACCCGCTTGGCCGCCGCGTTGGTGGCCACGGCGGTTGCGGTCCCACCGGCAGACCGGACCTTCAGCCGGGGCGGTCGCACGCGCCTCGGCACCACCTGCGCCTGGCTCGTCGTGCGGGAACGTTGCGGCCGCTGCATGGTGCCTCCTCTCCCTGGGGCATGTGAATCCGTTCGCGAATCCGGTCAATGCGCCGAAGGATAGGAAGAATCTCCCCGTGTTTCCAGTAGTAGGAACCGCCGCAGCGTGGTTTCCGGAAAAAAACACCAGGGATGGTCACGGGAGTCCAGCACCTTTCGCGCGCGGATGGCCGCCGCGAGCGGACCGACGCGGGCGAGCAGATCCTGCCGGCGCCCGGCCAGATGAAAGGCCATCCGCTCGTTGGCCGCCCGGATCTCGCGGCAGCGGCGGCGGGCCAGGGCGGGTGTCGGAAACGTGTCGATCCAGCGTCGTTTCTCCGTCACCAGCTCGTGCACGGTCGGGGGCAGCCCGTCCACCGCACCGAGGTGATGCTCGGGGTGGAACTCGAGGTCCCGCAGCTCGCGCTGCACGGCGGCCAGCCGGGCCCCGGGGTCGGCGGACGCGAAACCCGGATGCACCTCGTCGATCGGCAGCCGCAGCGTGCCGGACACGACCGCGTGGCGCGGTGGATCGCAGCCGGTGAGCCGACGCACGATGTCGTCGGTGAGGTGGTCGTAGGCCGCCCCCCCCACGCCATGCACGAAGACGTCGGCGACGAGCACGCGGGCGATGAGGGTCGTGACGAGCGCGCGGGGACGGAGACGCAGCTGATGCTCCTCGAGCCGCGAGAGCGCATCGACCCATTTCGAGGGGGACGTGTCCGGAGCGATCGGCAGCTCGATGCGCAGCGTTTCGAGATCCGACAGCGCCAGGGCGCCCGGCGTCGCCACCGACGCGAAGACACGGCGGCGGCGCGGGTCGTCACGTGACCAGAGCCACCACGGCACCTCCAGCCATTCGCCGGACGCATCCCGACGCACGGCGAGGTCGGGCATGGGCCGGCCGCGGCCCCGGACGCGATGCTGCCGCCGGTGCGCGGCCAGCGCGTCGTTGTATGCCTCGTGCAGCGCGCGGGCGTGCGCGAGCAGCCAGCCCGTGAAGACCATCACCGTGGGAAGCCGCAGCAGTTCGCTCACGGGCAGCTCGAGCGTCTCGAGGCCGAACCGTTCCTCGAGCAGGTGCCGCGCCTGGGCGAGCGCGAGGCCGAGGCGGTGCGACTCCGCGGCACGCTCCACCGCCAGCGGCCACCAGCGGCGCACGATGGCGTCGGGCGAGAGCGGCGCGAGCAGGTCCGCGGCGCGGGCGCCGAACGTCGTGAAGCAGTCGCGATCGAGGACCGCGCGCTCCTCCCAGGCGACCTCCGGCCCGCCCGCGTCGAACGGCACGTGCTCGAGCCGCGCCTCGCGCGGGGTTCCCACCGGCACCGCCACGGTCGCGCCGACGCAGCGGTCGATGTCGACCACGAGGTTGACGGCGGTGCCGCCCACGGCCCGCGCGTAGGCGTCGAGCGACGCGTTCTTCAGCCACACGCCGGCGTGGAAGAGTTCGGGCTGATGCCCACCCATGATGATCGGCCGGCTGATCCAGTCGGCGACGTCGTCGGGTCGTCGCGCGTGCCGGTAGCTCCCCGTGTACTCGGTGGCGACGGTGAGCACCTCCCGCCGTGTCGCGGCCGCCAGCTCCCAGAACCGCAGATCGCCGATCCGCGTGTCGAAGGCCGCGCGGAGGAGGCGGTTGTTGTCGACGAGCGCGCCGATCGAGCTCGCCCCGGCGGGTCCCGGCCGCAGCGGCGGATCGACGATGCGTTCCCCGGACGCCTCCGGGGCTCGATGGGTGCGACGGGATGGACACCGCCGCCTCCGCACGATCGAGCACGCCGCGATAATAGGCCAGACGGGTCGCCGCATCGTCCAGTGCGCCGCCGAAACTCCGCGCGAGATCGAGGTAGAGGAGCGGGACGGGCACCTCCTCGATCACGAGCCCGGCGGCGGCCGCCTGCACCCAGACCTCGAGCGGCATCGCGTAGCCGGTCTCCGTCACCCGCAGCCGCTCGAGCGCCCGCCTCGTGTAGGCCTTGAAGCCGCAGAACGCGTCGGTGAGCGACAGGCCGAACCGCCGGTTGATCTCGGCGGTGATCTCGGCATTGATCCGCCGCCGGGCCACGGGCGGCTCGCTGTCCCCGGGGAATCGCCGGAGGTAGCGGCTGCCGCTCACGATGTCGCACCGCGCGGCCCGGTCCACGAACTCCGGAATGAGCAGCGGCTGGTGCTGGCCGTCGCAGTCGATCGTCACGAGACCGTCCCAGCCGCCGGCGACCGCCTCGCGAAACGCGGTGGCGAGCGCCGCGCCATAGCCCCGGTTTTCCGGATGCCGCACGACGCGCACGCCGGCTGCGGCCCCGGGCGGGGCGTCCGCCACCGTCGCGATGCCCGACAGGAGCCCGGACGTGCCGTCGGTGGAGCCGTCATCGACCACGAGGATGTGGTCGGTGACCTTGCGCACCTCGTCGATGACGCCGAGGACGTGCGCCGCCTCGTTGTAGACAGGCAGGGCCGTGAGGTAGCGGGGCATCGTGCGAGGCCTTCCCTGCGTCGACGAACGGACGCGAAAGTGTAGCGCTGGCGGCCGCGCGATTCAAAAACCGGGACCAGCCGCTCGCTCTGGCGGGCCGCGCGCGTCAGCGCCTTGGCCCGATCCATGCGAGCGGATCGTCATCCGCCGCCACCGTCCTGCAGTCCAGCCCCGGCACCGCGGCTGCCAGCCGCGCCGCGAGCACGTCCATCGCGAACCGCTCGCTCGCATGGTGGCCGACCGCGATCACGCCGAGGCCGGCGGCCCGTGCCTCGAGCGCCTCATGGAGCTTGAGCTCACCGGTCAGGAGCGTCGCGCAGCCCGCGGCGACGATGCTGTCGATCGAGCCACCGCCGCTTCCACAGACGATCCCCACGCGCCCCGCGGCGCGCCCGACGTCCCCGACGACGGAGACTCCGGCGAGGCCGAGCGCCGCCCTCATCCGGCGCGCGAGGTCCCCGAGCGTCGCGGCGCCGGAATCGCCTCCGCGACCGAAGCCCGATCGCGGTTCGACGGCATCGGGCAGGAGCGGGGCGACGGCGCCGAGTCCTGCCATCTCGGCGAGCTGGTCGTTGATGCCGCCGACGGCCGAATCCCAGGCCGTATGGCTGCTCCACACGCCGATGCCCGCCGCCACGAGGTCGAGCAGCACGCGGCCGGTGCCGGTCGCCTCGGTAATCCGCGCGACAGGGCGGAAGGGGAGCGGATGATGCGTGACCACGAGATCCGCGCGTCGCGCCACGGCCTCCGCGGCCACCTCGGGGGTGAGCGACAGGCAGACGATCGCGCGCTCCACATCCCGGTTGCGGCCCCCGACGAGCAGCCCCACGACGTCCCAGTCGGCGGCCAGACGCAGGGGTGCGATGGATTCGAGCGCGGCGGTCACGGTGGAGAGCGGCGGCATCTCGGGAGAATACCGTCGCCGACGGGGCGGGATACGATGGCGGTCGGTGGTGGGGCCGCCGCGCTGCCCGGCCGCCACCACCCGAGCGCCGCGCGGCGGCGACCGGACGTCGCGACTCGCCCCACCGTTCGCCCCGACCGGCCGGCCCCTTTGCCCATGGACACCTCCCGACTCTCGACGGCGGCCGACGGACTGGCGAAGGACTTTCGCCAGTCGCTGCGCCGGGCCCGCGACCTCGGGCTGCATGGTGTCGAGATCGACGCCCGGGGCGCGTTCGAGCCGGCTCGGCTCACGCAGACCGCCATGCGTCAGCTGCGCCGCTGGCTCGGGGACGAGGGCATCGTCGTGTCCGCGGTCGTGTTTCGCACGCGCGGCGGCTACGCCGAGGCGGAGCGGCTCGAGGGCAGGGTCGCGGCCACGAAGGCGGCACTCGAACTGGCGCGGGCGTTCGGGGCGGACGTCGTGCTCAATCATGTCGGTGACATCCCCGCCCACGATGACCCGCGTTTCGCGATGCTCGTCGAGGTGCTCACCGACATCGGTGCATGGGGCGAGCGGGTCGGCGCGCGGCTGTGCGTCGCCGCGGGCCCAGCCGCGCCGGCGGATCTCGCGAGACTCGTGGCGGCGCTGCCGGACGGGGCGCTCGCTTGCGACCTCGTCACCGGCGCACTCCTCGTCAACGGATACGATCCCTCCGCGGCGGTCGCGACGCTCGCCGACAGCATCGCCGTGGTGCATGCGACCGACGCGGTTGCCGGACCGTTCGCCGGACGCGGCAGTGCGGTCGTGCTCGGCACCGGCCAGGTCGATCTGCCGGACGTGCTCGGCACGCTCGAGGAACGCGGCTACCGCGGCTGGATCGGCCTCGAGCCGGTGGACCCGGCGGACGCCCGCGACGAACTCGCGGCCGCCATCGCGCACCTGCGGAATCTCTAGCGTGATCTCCCGGCCGCAGGCCACGAGGCACAACTCTCCCCGACGCACGGTGCTTTTCCCCGTGTGACCGCGCCCTCGCCGTGGCGCACGCTGTCAGCGTGCGAATGCGGTCATGCGCACCGGACGACGAGCCAATCCGCCGTTGAAGAGGCGGAAGAAATGCCGTTGCCACCCGCGAGGCGGTGTTCCTGAGAGTCACGACGCCGGCGCGACCGCCTGCAGCCCGGCGGCCAGGGCGATGGCGGCCGTCTCGACCCGCAGCACGTGCGGCGCCAGTCCGGTGCGCCGCGCGCCCCACTGCTCCAGACGGGCGACCTCCTCGGCGGTGAATCCTCCCTCGGGCCCGACGACACCGACGAGCCTCCGCGCACGGGCCACGGCATCCGCGGGAAGCGGCGGAGCGCCGGGCATGGCGAGGATGACGACGGTGTCGGCGGGCAGCGCGGTGACGAGGACCTCCGGGTCGAGAGCCGCAGCGACGTCCATCAGCGTGTTGCGGCCGCACTGCTTGCACGCCTCGACCACGGTCCGCCGCAGCCGGTCGGCGACGGCCGGCGTCGCCGCGGCCACGCCGCGCTGCGTCAGGAGGGGCACGAGCCGGGCCACACCGAGTTCCGTGAGCTTCTCCACGAGCCATTTCTGCCGCTCTCCCTTGGGGAGCGCGACGGCCATCACGATCTCGCACGCCGACGGTGGATCGACGCGGACCGGACCGAGCTCGAGGTCCACTCGGTCGCGCCCCACGCGTGCGATCCGCGCCGGCCACTCGCGGCCGGTGCCGGCGAACACGACCACCTCGTCACCGACGTCGGCTCGCAGCACCCGCACGAGGTGGCGTCCCTCGTCACCGCCGAGCACCGCCCGGTCGCCGTCGGGTGCCGTCTCGAGGAAAAATCGCTCGCCCATGCGGATGTGGTCGTGATGGTGGACCGGTGCGCAGCCGGCGGGAACTCGTCCTGACCCGGGCGACACAGGCCGTTACACTCCCTCGCCATGGTACGGGACACCCCATCTGCCGCCGCGTTGCCGTTCTCCGGCGCTCCGGAGCCCGCCCGGTTCTTCCGTGGCCCGCCGCAGGATGAGTCCCTCGCCCGACTCGAGTGGCTCGCCGTCGAGCGGCAGCGCTGCGGGCTCGTCGTCGGGGCGAGCGGACTGGGCAAGAGCCATCTCATGGCCATGGCCGCTCGGCGGCTTGCGGGACTCGGTGCCGAGGTGGCGGTCCTGTCGTTGCGCGGGCTCGCGGCCACCGACTGGCTCCCCATGCTCCTCGATCGCCTGCCCCTCGATCCGGCCGCTCGTGGCGAAGGACTGCGTCCGTGGCAGATGCTCGAGCAGCGGCTTCGGGAAAACGCGCTCCTGGAGCGGACCACGGCGCTCATCTTCGACGACATCGATGCGGCGCCCGACGACGTGGTCGACGGCGTCACCCGCCTGGCGACCGCAGTGGAGCCGCGATTCGCCCGCACGCTCGTCGTGGCCACGACGCAGCCCGAGGGCTGGGGACGGCTGCCCGAGCCCCTGCGGCGCCGCGCGGTGGTGCGGATCGAGCTTGCGCCGTGGACGGCCGAACTCGCCGCCGGGTATCTCGCGCACGAGCTCGAGCGGCACGGAATCGCGCGCGACATGTTCACTCCGGAGGCGTCCGGAACGATCGCCCGCTGTGCCGAGGGAGTGCCACGCGACATCGTCTCCCTCGCCAGGCTGGCGCTGGCCGCGGCGACGGGCGACGGCGCCTCGGTGGTCGATGCCGGCACGGTCGAACGCGTGTGGCGCGAGCTCTCGACGTCGTGGAACCAGACGCCACCCGGCACGGCCGCGGGCGCTTCCGCGTCCGATGCCGACGATCAGCCGCGGGTCCGCGTCGTCCGGCGCCTGTGGGGCTGATCGCGCATGCCTCACATCGCGCGTGCCCGCGCTGTTTCCGCGCACGGCATCGAGACGTAGACTGGCGTGCGCCCGAGCGACGCCCCGGCGACACCCCATGCCCCCACCGCCATCGACGCCCGCCCGGCCGGGGCACGTGATCGTCCGCTCACCGGACGACGGTGCGGAGATCGATCTCCGCAACCCGGCCGTCGCCGCGCTGCTTGCGTGGCTCGTCCCCGGACTCGGCCACCTGTACCAGGGCCGCACCGCCAAAGGGGGCCTGTTCATGGGCGCCCTGCTCGCCATCCTCGTCGCCGGCCTCTGGCTCGGCGAGGGACGGGTGGTCTACGCGTCGTGGCGACCCGGCGAGGCTCGGCTCGCGTTTCTCGGCCAGGCCGGCGTCGGTGCGCTGGCCATCCCCGCGCTCGCGCAGGCGTGGCGGCTCGGCAACGCCGCCCACGAGACCTTCCTCGGCAGTACGTGGCTCGCGCCGCCGCTCCACGCGGGACAGTACGTCACCCCGCGCTACGCCGATCGCGTCGAGCGTGCCGAGCCGGATCTTCCCGACGGCGGCTTCGTCGACAGTCCGCCCCTCGCGGTCTGCACGTTCGACCAGCTTTCGCTCTGGCACCAGCGGCTCGGCCGCTTCTTCGAGATCGGCACGCTCTACACCGCGCTGGCGGGCATGCTCAACCTGCTGGTGGTCTATGACGCCCTGTCTGGACCGCTCGGTGACCGTCGCGAGGACGGTGAGGATCCGGCCCCATGACGCCCGTCGCCGCGTGCCTCGCGCTCTGCCCGCTCCTCGCCATGCTCCCCGGCGGGTTTCCGGGCGTGGTCCTCGGCCTGCCGCTCCTGATCGTGGCGAGCCTCGTCTTCGCGGCGACGCACCACGAGGCGCCCGAGGCCATCGCCCGCGCGACGATTCACTGGATCGTGTGGCTCGGCGGCATCCTCGGCGCGGTGCTCGTGTTCGTCACGGTGCTCGGCTGGTTCGCCTGAGCCGCCGCGCGCCGCAGCTGCCCACAGGCCGCGTTGATGCGGTGCCCCTTGCGGCGACGCACCTGCACGTTGACGCCCGCCTCACGGAGGACGGCGAGAAACCGTTCGCGCGAGGCGGCCGACGGCTCCTGCCAGGGCATGCCCGCCACGGCGTTGTAGGGGATGACGTTGACGAGCGCCGCGCGGCCGCCGAGGAGCCGGACAAGGGCCCGCGCGTCCTCCGCCGCATCGTTGACGCCCCCGAGCAGCACGTATTCGAACGTCAGCCGGCGACCCGACGCCTCCCAGTAGCGGTCCGCCGCGGCCATCACCGCGTCGAGGCCGATCGAGCGATTCACGGGCACCAGTCGCGTGCGCAGCGCGTCATCCGCGGCGTGCAAGGAGACGGCGAGGTGGTAGCCGGGCCGCGCGGCCGCCAGCCGGTCGAGGGCCGCCGGCAGGCCGACGGTCGAGATCGTGATCCGCCGCGGCGAGATGCCGAACCCGTCGCGATCCTGCGTTCGCTCGAGCGCGACCAGGAGCCGGTCGAGGTTCGCCAGCGGCTCTCCCATCCCCATCACCACGACGTGGCTGATGCGCTCGTCCGCCGGCAGGAGCGCCGTCAGGTGCACGAGCTGTTCGAGGATCTCGCCGGCGGTGAGGTTGCGCACCACGCCGTCGATCCCGCTGGCGCAGAACACGCAGCCCATCGCACAGCCAACCTGCGAGCTGATGCAGGCGGTGATCCGTTCGGTCCGGGACTCACCGTCGTCATCTCCCGCCGCGGGATCGCCCCCGCCCCGCAGCAGGACGCACTCGATCCGCTGGCCGTCGGCGAGCGCGAGCAGGAGCTTTTCCGTCCCGTCCTCCGCGCGATCATGAACGGCGACGGTCGCCGACCGGATCGTGAACGCGGCGGCGAGGTCCCGGCGCAGGGCGGCCGGCTGATCGGTCATCGCCTCGAACGACGTGGCCCGTCGCGCGAGCGCCCAGCGCAGGATCGCCCGGGACCGCCAGGCGGGATGTCCGCGGACCGCCAGCCAGCCCGTCAGATCGGCGTCCGGGTCGAGCAGGTGCGCGCGGGCCTCCGCCTCGGGCAGGGAACCGGTCGGCGCTGCAGCGGGAGAAAGGATGGTGGGTTCGATCATGGATCGCTCGCATACTTGGGTCGGCCCGCCGACTCGCGTCGGGTCGAACGGGACTGGCGGCGGGTGCCGGAGCCGACTAGATTCCTGCGAGAGAGCCGATGATATCGCGCCCTCGGGCGAATCTCCCCCGCGCCCGCCTCACCCCTCCGCAGACGCTCCCCACAGACGCCCCCACAGACACCATGAGCGAGAAACGCTTCGAGGAACGAACCGCCTGGGTCTATGACGAACAGGCGTTCCCCGTGTGGAACCGATCCTTCGACAAGCCGGCGCGGATGGAGATGATCCGGGACGATCTCTCGGCCGGACGCAGCATCTCCATCCTGCTGGCCGTGCTCGTCGCGATCGGTCTTGTGCTCGCCCTCGTCACGCTCTCCTTCGTGTCGACCTGGCGCTAGCCGTCCGTGGACGAAACCTTCCATGGCCTTTGTCCACTGGGCCGACCGGTGGAAACGCCGAGGGTTTCCATGGTCGGCACTCCTCGCATCCTGCTCGGGCAGCCGTGTTCCACCGTCTGCGAGGCACGGTCGCCGACGCTCAGGCTCCATGCGCCGAGGCCGGAACGGCCGGGGTCATCCGCCCGGGGCGCACGGCCGTTGCTGATTGACCCTCCGGGTCTCGATCACTAGAGTGCCGCGGGTGCTGGGGGGAGTTCGGGTCGGCGGCGAGGAACCCGCGAAGGTTCGTCGTCCCGCGAGCCCCTCGGACGTTCCCAACGAATCGTACCGACCGGGCGTGTGACGGACGCGGGCGCATGCAGACGACGACTCCTGCCGCGACGATCACGATTGCCGCGCCGGCCAAGCTCAATCTTTCGCTCGCCGTTCTCGGGCGCCGGGCCGACGGCTACCACGCGATCGAGTCGCTCATGGTGGCCGTGTCGGTGGCCGATACGCTCGTCCTGCGGACTTCGGCCGTCCCCGGCATCCACCTCGTGCTCCGTGACGGTGGCTGTGGAGTCGCCGACGACATTCCGACGGACGACCGCAATCTGGTCGTGCGGGCGATCCGTGCAGTGGCCGCCCGAGCCGGCGTCGAACCGGCCCTCGCGTGCGACCTCGTCAAGGCGATCCCCGCCGGCGCCGGACTCGGCGGCGGATCGAGCGACGCGGCCGCGGCCATCCGGGGCGTGGCCCGTCTCTGGGGTCTCGACTGGCCGCGCGAGCGCCTCGCCGACATCGGCGCGACCGTGGGAAGCGATGTCCCGTGGTTCTTCGCCGGTGGTGCCGCGATCGCTTCCGGACGCGGGGAGCACGTCGAGTCGGTCGCGGACCTGCCGGCTCTGGCGGCGGTGATCGTCTGGCCGGGAACGCCGCTGTCGACCGCTGCGGTATATCGAGCATGGGGCGAACAACACGTCGACACGGCCTCCCACGCCGGCGACGCCCGGCGGCTGGCCGAGGCGCTCGCCGAGGGGCGGTGGCGCGACGTCTGGCCCCTCCTCCACAACGACCTCGAACCACCCGCGCGGGCCTTGTGCGCGGATGTCGACCACGCGCTCGCCGCACTCGCGGAGGCGGGAGCGATCGCGCCGCGGCTCACGGGCAGCGGCAGCGCCTGCTTCGCGCTCACCCGGACGTTCGCCGAGGCGCAGACGCTCGCCTCGCGGCTCGCCGCACGTCACACCCCCGCCGGGGAGGCGCGGTGGCCTTTCGTGCGTGCGGTGCGACTGCCGGTCGGAGGCGGAGGGTGAGCCATGCAGATCACGGAGGTTCGCATCAAGCTCGTCGAGAACGGGGCGGAACGCCTCCTGGCGTTCTGCTCGATCACGATCGACGGGGCCTTCGTGGTGCGCGACCTCAAGGTCATCGGCGGTCCGAGCGGGCCGTTCGTGGCGATGCCCAGCCGCAAGCTCTGTGGACACTGCCCGTCCTGCGGCTTCAAGAATCCGCTTCGTGCGTCCTACTGCAACCAGTGCGGCGGGAGGGTGGAGGGAGCCGTGCCCAGGGACGAGGGCGGTCGGACCCGGCTTTACGCCGACATCGCGCATCCCATCAATGCCGCGTGCCGCGAGCTGATCGAACGCCGCATCGTGCAGGAGTACGAGTCGGAGCTCGTGCGGGCCAGGCAGCCGGGTTACGTCTCGCGCTACGAGGCGTTCGGAGACGAGGAACGGCCGTCGGGCCAGCGGCCCTGAACACGCGACCGTGACAGGCGACGGGCATCCAGCAGATGTGCCGGCCGGTCGGGAAAATGTCCCGCACCACGACGCGCCGGGCGTGCGCCCCACGCAACCATGGACGTCCCCGTGCCCCAAGTGGCGTACGCCTCCAGGCGTGCGAACCCGGGAGGAAGCACGAGCAGCCCCAGCTCCTCGGAGTCAGCGTCGATGCCCAGTGGCCCGTCTCCCGGTGCACTGACCCGCATTCGCACGCTGGGAAGCGTACGCCACGCTCGGACAGGAACTGGCTCGTGCCTGTCCCGTTCGCCCCCTTCGCCCCCCAAACCAGACGGCGGGCGAGTCGCCCCGGCGAAACCGCATCCGCTTGATTGCGACAGTTGGAAATGCCTCCTCGAGCCGATTCAGAGTTTTTGGCACGTTTTTTGCTAACCAAGCATTTCGTGAATCTGGGAATTCTGCGCGCTTTTTTCTGGACTTTCGTGACATCGTGTTGCACCTTGTGAGGAACGTCCGCCGGAGCCACTGCTCTGGCGGGGCTCGCTGGCAGCCTTGTGGCACGACGACCTGGGCGGGCACGCGTCGTGCCTTCCGTCGGTTCTCACACGCATCCGTTGTCGGACTCATAACTTTCAAGGGAGGTTGACCGTGATGATTTCGTTCGTGACCCCGAAGCCTGCCCGCCGCGCGGCGCGCGGTTCGCGTCGTTCCTCCAGCGTGAAGGGGCCGGAGCGGCTCGAGGATCGCACGCTCCTCGCCAACACCGTGGGGCTCATTTCGCGTGATGTTGCCGCGGCCTATCAGGGCTACACGCTCTTTGCCCCATCCACGTCGACGACGACGTACCTCGTCGACATCGCGGGCAATCAGGTGCGCAGTTGGCAGAGCAGCCTGACTCCGATGACCACCGAACTGCTCCCCGATGGCAGCCTCATACGGGCCGGCCGGGTGCCGACGCAGGGGGTGCCGGCAAACCAGGCCAAGCAGTGGGCTCCGGGTACCTCGGGTCGGATCGAGAAGTTCGACTGGGATGGCAACCGCACGTGGTCCTACACGCTCGCCACGCCCGACGAACACCTCCACCATGACTTCGAGGTGAAGCCGAACGGCAACGTCCTCATGATCACGTGGGAGCGGAAGACCTACGCGGAGGCCGTGCAGGCCGGACGCCGTCCTGACGACGTGCCGGTCGCTCCCGGTACCGACGGCATTCGTGAACTCTGGCCCGACAGCATCATCGAGGTGAGGCCCAATCAGCCGGCCGCGGGCGCGACCTACGCTGAAGGCGGCGAGATCGTCTGGCGGTGGGATCTCTGGGACCACCTCGTCCAGAACGTCGATCCGCAGAAGGACAACTACGGTCAGGTCGCCCGCAATCCCCAGAAGATCGACATCAACTACTACCTGAAGGGCACGGGGATGGGCGGCGTCCCGGCCGACTGGACCCACTTCAACTCGATCGACTACAACCCCGACCTCGAGCAGATCATGGTCTCACCACGCGAGTTTGGTGAGTTCTGGATCATCGATCAGAGCACGACGACCGAGGAGGCCAGGGGCAGCACCGGTGGCCGCAGCGGCAAGGGTGGCGACATCCTCTACCGTTGGGGCAATCCTGCCGCATACGGTCGCGGCACGTGGCGAAACCAGCAGCTGCACTACCAGCATGATCCCAAGTGGATCGAGTCGGACCTCCCTGGTGCGAGCAACATCCTCGTGTTCGACAACGGCTGGAGCACCACGCCGGAGCGGCCCAGTTACTCCCGCGTGCTCGAGATCGCCCGGCCAGACGACGGAACCGGGCGCTACAGGTCCCCGATCGCTCCCGCCCGAATCGTCTGGCAATACGCATCCAATCCGTCGAGTCAGTTCTTCGCGCGGATCATCTCCGGTGCCCAGCGGCTGCCCAACGGCAACACGCTCATCAACGAGGGCACGGAGGGCCGCTTCTTCGAGGTCACCAAGGAGAAGCGGATCGTGTGGGAATACCGCAACCCGGTCATCGGCCGCGGCCCCTCCAACATCCTGCGGCAAGGGCAACGTCCGCCGATCAACAAAGCGATTGCTGGGCTGAAGATTCCGGGCGTGTACATGAACATGGTCGTCCGGGCCTATCGGTACGGCCCCGAGTTCTCCGGCTTCGCTGGGCGGGATCTGACGGCCACTGCGCCGATCGAACTGCCGCGTGCCGCCGTCGCCACGGCGTTCGCCAGCCTCGGCAGGTGATCACCGGGCGAGGATCTCGAGGACCTCGCGCACGACCGCTCCGGCCGGCTGGCTGACGAGCCGGCCGGATGCGGAGAGCGCGGCGACTGGCGCATGGCCATCGAGCAGGTCGTGGAGCGCATCCGCACCGAGCCATGCGGTGGGAACCTCATGGGCTGGAAGCCCGACGTGCAGCGACACCGGCCGGCCGTCATCGAGGCCGATCGTCCACTGCCCGCCGCCGCCCCCGATCGCGCCCAGACCGACACACGAGGCGGGAGCCGGCGACCAGCGGGCCCGACCAACGCGATGCTCGAGGAGCTTGCGGCCCGTGGCGGCCCGAGGCGTGCGGCCGGCGGGCGGCCAGCGGAAGTCGTTCGCGATCGCGAAGCGACACAGTCGCCGCAGCGAGGCCTCGTCGCGCGGCGGCGCTGGGAGGTCGGGCACGGCCCGCCGCGTGTTGGTCGCATCGAACGAAGGGTCGTCGCGCCAGTAGGCGCGATAGACGTGCATCTGGTCGAGGAACAGTCGGCCGAGGGTTTCCGGTCCGAGCCGCGAGACGGCCTGGGCGCGGTCCGGCACGCCCTCGTCGGCCAGACGGGCTCGTCGTGCGGCCGCCATCTCTACGACAAGGCTCTCGAACACGCGGCAGAGCGTGCCGACGTCGGTCGGCACGTCGCTCGTCAGGTGGTAGGTGCGGCCGTGGAGCGACTCGTCGCGGATGATCCTCGTCATCACCGCCGACACCCAGTCGACCGGCACGAGATTCTTCCGCTCGGCGCCGTTCATGCCGAGCACGTCGAGCAGTGACCCCGGCTCCATCGACGCGGTGAGGAAGGCCTCGACGAACGGCTGCACGATCCGGAGCGGCTTGTAGAAGCCGTGAAAGGTGTTCGTGAAGCCGTGCACGAGATCGCCGACGATGATGCTCGGACGGTGGACGGTGCAGACGTCGATCCACTCCGCGGTGGTCGCCTCCCCTTCCGAGACGATCTTGCTGCGCTCGTAGTCGTTGCCCGACTCCTGGCCGACGTCGAGCTCCCGCTCGAGGATCGTTCCGCGACGCAGGCCGCAGACATACGCGCTCGACACGTGGTGGAGCCGGCGGATGCCGGCCGTGCGGCAGAGCGCGAGGACGTTCCGCGTGCCGGTGACGTTGCTCGTGTAGGGCTCACCGTCGGCCGGCCGCAGCTGGAACGAGAGGCTCGCCGCCGAGTGCACGACCTCGCGCACGTGACGGGCGATCCACGCCGTCTGCTCCGCCGACAGGCCGAGGCCGTCGACCGACAGGTCGCCCTCGAGCACGACCGGGCAGGGCACCGACGCCCCGGCCACCTGCCACCAGTCGTCGAGCAGCTCGTCCACGCGGTCCGCGGCGGGAGCCGCCGCCGATCCCCGCACCACGACCGCCACGCGGCGTCCCGCCGCCGCGAGGTCGCGCACCAGCGCGCGGCCGAGCAGGCCGGTGGCGCCGGTGAGCAGCGTGTAGGCGTCGATGGAGGATGGCGACATGGCGTTGACGGATCCGCGACGGCCCGGGCGGCCGGGCACGACGCTCAGACGTGGATCGCCGCCCCGCCGTCGACGACGAGCGTCTGCCCCTGCACGAGGTCCGCGAGGGGACTCGCCAGGAAGAGGACGGCGTCGGCGACATCCACCGCCTCGAGCATCCGCTCACCGGTCATCGTCTTCGACCGGCGGCCGGCGAACATCTCCGCGGCCCCTGGCAGCCGCCGCGTCGAATCGGTCTCGACCAGGCCCGCCTCGACGACGTTCACGTTCACGCCCCGGTCACCGAGCTCGAGCGCCCAGTGCCGTGCGAGCGACGTGAGGGCCGCCTTCGTGCCGCCGATGAGCCCGTACATCGGCAGGGCCATGTGCGTGCCGTGGCTGGAAAGGACGACCACCTTGCCACGGTCGGGACCGGCCTCGAGGAGTGGGGCCGACTCCTTGAGCAGATGCACCAGCGACAGCACGTTCGTGTGCATGGCCGCATCGAAATGCCGCTGCGTCGTGGCCGCCAGCGGTCGGAAGCCTCCGGTGGCGGCGTTGTGGACCAGGATGTCGAGCCGACCGAACTCCCGGCGCACGAAGCCGATCATCTCGGCGACGTCCTCCTCTTCGCCGACGTCGGCCCGGACGCACGCGACCTCGCGCCCCAGTGCGGCGATCCGCTCCGCCACCGCCTCGGCCTCCGGTGCGCTCGTGACGAAGTTGACGATGACGTCGGCGCCCGCCTCGGCGAGCCTCAGCGCACACGCCCGGCCGATGCCCCGGCTGGACCCGGTGACGAGCGCGACCTTTCCCGTGAGATCGATCATGGCCGTGGGGACGCTCCGTGCGACAGGGAAGGAATGTGGTCCGCGACGGCCACCGCCAGCATGTGGCCATCCTCGACGACGAAGATCCCGGCCCCGTGGACCGCGTGATACCTGCCGTCGACGCTCCAGCGAAACCCGCTCGCGGAGACCCGCTCGACGACGATCCGCCGCGGCCGAAATGCCTCGTCAAGCGCGGCGGCCTTGTAGGCGGCCTCCTTCGCGGCCCAGAGCCGCACCGCATCCCGTGCGTCGGCGGCGGTCGCGGTCTGGGTGGTCGTGAGGAAGCGGGAGAGCGATGCTGCGGACACCTCGGCCGGCACGACGAGATCGATCCCCACCTGCGCGCTGCGACAGGCCGCGACGGCGACCAGCCCACTGCCGCTCGACGGAGCATCCGCAAGGCGCGGACGAAGGTGCGAGATGGAGATGCCGCAGTCGCCGGCGGACGCGGCACATACGACGACCGGCCGCCCGGAGGGCGCCAGCGGAGCCACCCGCAGCGACGAGCGGGCGACACCGAGCACGTCGGCCGCGAGGCGTTCCGCGAGCCGGCTCCCGGCGACCGAGAGCGACCAGCGGTCCGCAGCCGTCACCCAGATGTCCACCCAGCGACCATGCACGGCCACCCGGTGCCGGGAGATCGGCGATCCGCCGTCGGAGGACGGTCGTGTCGGATGGACGATCACGACGTCTCCTCCGCCGGGACGACCGCGAGGTGGAGGCCCTCGACCGCGAGGATCGCCCGGCCATCACTCCCGACGACGACGAAGTCGTAGACGCTCTCGTGCAGCGACTGCGTCTGGAGCAGCAGCCGCATGCGACAGAGTTCCCCGGCCGCCGGGCGCGAGGCGAGGCGGACCCTCGCCATCCTCACCGGAATCTCCACCCGCCGTCCGCAGAGGAGGTAGGAGTAGACAGCGCAGGCGACCAGGCAGCCGTCGAGAATCTCCACCGGCACCGTCCATCCTCGCGTGCCCCGCGGCAGGGACACACCCTCGCCGCGCGGTGCGACGAGCCGCCCCCATCCGCCGCTCCGGTCGAGGTAGAGGTCCTTGAGCGAACGGAACGACGGCCCGTGCACGAGCGGCGCGTCGTCCTGGTAGATCATCGGATTGAAGGGGAATGGTGGATCGCCGACCGACGCCGCGATCGGCTCGGAGGACGTCCCGACGGCGTCACCGCGGAAGTGCACCCATTCGACAGTTCGATCGAGGCCACTGACGGGCCTGGCGTGCCCGAGGACGCGGAGCGCCCCGGTGACACGCTGCACCTCCGCCCGGACGACCCTGGCATCGGCCTCGGGAAACTCGAGCGGCCGCTC
>JBJTBO010000100.1:0-2612 GCA_046091445.1 Planctomycetaceae bacterium
CCCGCATCCCGGAAGGCCTCGCTGAGTCGGCCGATTCGTTCCAGCATCCGCGTGATCTCCTGCTCGGTCGCCGGGCGGGCCGAAACGAAAGCGCGGGGTGGAAAAGGCAAGGCCGTCTTTAGGCGGAGTCCGAAGACATCCTCGAAAAACACCCCCACGCTGCGTTGACGCTCGGGAATGCTCGTCCACGCGGTCAGCACGCGTGACTCCAGGGCGGGTGTGCCGGCGGCGGTCGCCAGTTCCCGCGCGAACGACGTGATCACCGCATCGCCGTCGATCTGTTCCCGACGCGAGAGCCGTCCGCGGATGTCACCGAACAGCCGACTCACGGCCCTCCGCTCGGGCGGTGCCAGGAGGAAGAGTTCCCGAAACTGCGGCCTCGCGGCCGCGGTCTCGCGTGCCGACGGATGAAAGAGCCAGCCCTGTGACGGCACGAAAAACTGCAGGTGCCGCTCGTCGAAGCTCCGGCGGTCGATGCCGCGAGCCTCGAGGGCCGCGAGCAGTTTCGGCCCGGGCTCCGTGTGGGGCGTGCGCGACTCCATGCGGGGGATCTGCCGCTGCAGGCGGCGGCGTTCGTCCTCGACCTCGTTGCGGGACTTTTCCAGGACCTGCTCGAGGTTGTTCGCCTCCGCGGGTTCATAGACCACGTGCTCCGCCGGCACGCCGAGCCTTACGGCAGCCTGCTGGACGGACCGGAAGTCCTTCTGGAAGAGCAGTTCGTCGGGCTCCCGCCGCCGGCCGACGTGCATGAAGTACGTCCGCACGCCCGTGCGTTTGATGAGTTCAGCCACCTCCGTCACCAGCATCGCCTTGCCGGGATCACCCGGCTCATGGCCCGTGTCACCGACCACCGCGACGAAGGGCGTGCCACCCGGATGGAACGCCATTTTGGCGAGCGCGTCGCGAAGCCCCTCGAGCATGCGCTCGGGCGGATTCGCGAAAGCGTCGGGGGGCAGGTCGTTGCCGAGCGTGGCGACGCGTTCCGCGAGCTGTCCGACGTCCGCGGGGCCCCGTACGGTCTGGAACTCCCCGAGCGTCACCCGCGTCCCGGGTGGACCGTCGGTGTAGGAACAGACGGCCACCTTCACGGGAATCGGCCGCCCCTGGGCCAGTCGGCCCGCGGTGCGGATGAACGTGGCGACGACCTTGTTGAAGGGCAGCATGCTCACGGTCTCGTCCACGACGAAGAGCATCTCGAGCTCCTTGTCGACGAGCACGGTCTGCTTGAGCTGCCGCAGGCGCTCGAGGTCCACGGGACCACCGCAGACGGCGCCCATGTGGATGAGCCTGTTCTCCACGGGGATGCCGAAGCGGAAGGTCGGTGTCGTGTCGGGGTGGTCACGATCGCGCCGCTCGGGCGGGACGAGGATCTCGACGAAGGGCACCGTGTCGGAGATCGTCACCTGCCGCCAGTCCCGCGCGCCTTCGGCCTCGCGCACCATGACCTTGTCGGCCGCCCCGTCGGCATCGCCGTTGACCTGCGCGAGCAGCCGCTCGTAGCTCTCCTTCGGCACGTCCATGAGGTCCGCCGGCTCGGTGCGCTCGTGCTCCGCGAACGTGTAGGCGTAGCGGCTCTGCAGCAGATGGATGTGACGGGCCGAGGCCCAGCCGAGGGGTGCCGCGGACGTGTAATGCTCCTGCACGAGGTGCCATGCCCCTCCCCCTGCGTCGGTGTCGGACGCCGACACGAACAACGGACGAAAGAGCGGAGCCTCGGCGATGACGGGGGCGGCGGGGTCGGGCCGGTCCCGCAGTTCGAGGATGTCGCTCTCGTCATCGTCGAGTCGCCGCACGCCCATGGCCAGGCTCGGCACGAGCGAGTCGCCGAGCAGGAGGCAGGGGGATGCCGCCTTCGGCTGGGGCTGTGCCGCGACGGACGACACCGCGACGATCGCGAGCCATGCCGTCGTGAGGACGCGCCGTACGTCCCGATGGCGAAGTCGGCCGATCATCGGGGCGTCCTTTCGGTGTTGAGGCGGTCGCTCGGCGCCGCGCCGATCGCGTCAAGCACGTCGGTGACATGTTCGACGAGCTCTGCGGACTTTGGCGAGCGCACGGTGACGTCCGCGGCGCCCCCCGTCGTCGCCGTGAGCGCGGCTGCGAGTTCCCGGGCACGTTCGGGATCGGCGTCCGGAAACAGGAACGAGATCGGACCGCGGCCGTCATTCGCCAGAGCCTCGAAGACGTCGAGATTCGGCGCGGAGAACACCTCCCGTTCCGGCCAGACGACCAGCGTGCGAATGTCCGCCTTCTCCGCGTTTTTTCGCTTGCGGGCGATCGTCTCGACGATCCGTGCGGTCTGCCCGCCGAGATCCTGCGCCTCCGCGCTGAACGGCTCGAACGTGCGTTCGGGCGCCGGCTCGCCATCGGTCGTGGTCAGCAGCGACTCCTGCTTGTCGCTGTTGATCACGATCACGCCCTGCTTGTAGGGCTGGCGGTCCCGGATCGCGTCGCGCACCTGCTCGGTGATCACGTCCCCGGGTTCGTGCAGTCGCTGGTTGTTGACCAGAAAGATCATGAAGTCGCCTGGCACGGGCGGGCCGACGGGAATCGGCCGCCCCTGGGCCAGTCGGCCCGCGGTGCGGATGAACGTGGCGACGACCTTGTTGAAG
>JBJTBO010000101.1:0-8120 GCA_046091445.1 Planctomycetaceae bacterium
CTGGCCGGCGCGCCGCCGCCAGCTCCAGCCGACGCTCGACGAGCTCGTGCCGGAGGCGATCGCCCGCCACCTCCAGTCGCGCGGTGGCCGGACCCCGCATGGGACCCGGCCGCGAACGCCGCCGGTCAAGGCCGTCCACCGGATCGATCGCGAGACGAGTGGCCTCGTCGTCTTCGCCCGCAACGTGCCCGCGAGCCGGATCCTCGCCGAGCAGTTCCGCGTGCACACGACGCATCGTCGCTACGTGTCGCTGGTGACGGGCCGTGTGAGTGCGCGCACGATCCGCTCGCGACTCGTGCGCGACCGCGGGGACGGTCGGCGCGGATCGACCTCCGACGCCGAGGAGGGCAAGGAGGCCGTCACCCACGTCTCGCCGCTCGAGCACTTCGGAGATGCCTACACGCTGGTGGAGTGCCGCCTCGAGACCGGCCGCACCCATCAGATCCGCATCCACATGGCCGAGTGCGGCCATCCGGTCTGCGGCGAGCGGGTCTATCGCGCACCGCGTGGCCGCGCCAACGCGGACGAGTCGCGGGCGCCGCGCATCATGCTCCATGCCGCGGAGCTCGGCTTCGTGCATCCGGTCAGCGGCGCGGAGCTCCGCTTCACGAGCCCGCTGCCGGCCGACATGCGCCGGGTGCTCGCGGCCCTCCGCGCGGAGTGACGCGTGGCGTGACCGCGGAGGCGTCGATCAACCGTGGATGAACCCGGGCTCAACCCGGGCGCGCGGGCCGTCCTTCCCGCGCCGGCGCGTGGTCCGCGTCGCCCTGGCCGGGCTGCACGGCACCGATCAGCGCGATCATCGCGGCGACCTCCGCCGTCGACACCCGCTCCGTCCGTCGCGTCGTGGGATCGATGCAGGTCTCACGAAGCAGCTCCGCGTCGAGCGCCGCGAGTCCACGAAAGCGACGGACCGTGCCGCCTCCGCCCCGCGCCTGCGTCGCGAGCGCGGCGAGTTCGGGCTCGGAAAACGCGAGCAGCAGCTCGCCCGCGATCACGACCTCGCCCCACGGCGGCCGCACGACCTCGACCAGACCCGCGTCGAGGAGCGGCCCCAGCCACCGATGAAAAAAGAGGAGCACGAGGTAGCCGCAGTGGATGCCGTCGGCGTCGGGGTCGGTGAGCACGAGCACGCGGTCGTAGCGGCTCCGTCGCGGCTCACAGTCCGTGGCCAGCCCGGTGCCCAGCGCCTCGGTGAGCGGGCCGAAGAACGGATGCTCGACGACCTTGCGGCGCGAGGCGCGCGTCGTGTTGAGAGGCTTGCCCTGCATCGGCAGGACCGCCTGCGTGCGGGGGTCGCGCACGCGGCCGACCGCGGCCGCCGCGGAATCCCCCTCGACGATGAGCAGCTCGGCGCCCGACCCGGGATCGTGCCCCGCGCAGTCGTCGAGTTTCGAGGTCGTCCAGGGCCGGCTCGGAATGATGCGGGACATCGCTCCCCCAGATTCGCGGTCGTGTCCAGATTTGCGGTCATACCTGGATTCGCGGTCGTGTCGCGTCATGCATGCGGGTGAACCGCTGCATTGAAGCATGACCGGCGGTGCGCCATGATGCGAGCGGCGGCGTCCGCACCCACCGTGGATGCCGTCCCCTCGGAGCAGCAGCCGTGTTCATCCGCATCCTCGCGTGGTCGATCGTCGTCGCTCCCATGATCGTCGCGCCGTGCCGCGCTGAAGCCCCCGCGACCTGCCCCGTGATCGGCCACGCGCCCTCCTCGACCCGCACCACGTCGGCCGGTGGGATGACCAACGGCGACTGGTGGCCCCACCAGATCAATCTGTCGATCCTCCACGCGAACGCCCCCGCGGGAAATCCACTCGGCGCGGACTTCGACTACGCCGCGGAGTTCGCGAAGCTCGACCTGGCTGCGGTCAAGCAGGATCTCCGCACCCTCATGACCACCTCGCAGGACTGGTGGCCTGCCGACTACGGCCACTACGGCCCGTTCTTCATCCGCATGGCCTGGCACTCGGCCGGCACCTACCGCGTGGCCGACGGCCGCGGCGGTGCGGGCTCCGGCATGCAGCGGTTCGCGCCGCTCAACAGCTGGCCCGACAACGCCAACCTCGACAAGGCCCGGCGGCTGCTTTGGCCGATCAAGCAGAAGTATGGCCGGCGGATCTCCTGGGCCGACCTGATGATCCTCGCCGGGAACGTGGCGCTCGAGTCGATGGGCTTCGAGACCTTCGGCTTCGGGGGCGGCCGGGTCGACGTCTGGGAGCCCCGGAACGACGTCGATTGGGGGCCGGAGACGGAGTGGCTCGGCGACGCGCGGCACACCGGCGACCGACAGCTCGCCAGCCCGCTGGCCGCCGTGGAGATGGGCCTGATCTACGTGAACCCCGAGGGCCCGGGTGGCAAGCCCGACCCGTTGGCCGCGGCCCACGACATCCGCGTGACCTTTTCCCGGATGGCGATGAACGACGAGGAGACGGTGGCCCTGATCGCGGGCGGTCACACGTTCGGCAAGTCGCACGGCGCGGGCCCCGCCGACAACGTGGGCCCCGCGCCCGAGGCGGCGCCGATCGAGGAGCAGGGCCTCGGCTGGAAGAACCGCTTCCGATCGGGCAAGGGGGCCGACACCATCACCAGCGGCCTCGAGGGCGCCTGGACCTCGACCCCCACGAGCTGGTCGAACGACTATTTCGAGCATCTGCTCGGGTACGAGTGGGAGCTGACGAAGAGCCCGGCGGGCGCCTGGCAGTGGACGCCGCAGGACGAGTCGGCCAAGGGAACGGTGCCCGACGCCCACGACGACTCCAGGTCGCACGCGCCGATGATGTTCACCACGGACCTCGCACTGAAGATGGATTCCGCCTACGCGCCGATCGCCCGGAGATTTCCCGAGCACCCGGCCGAATTCGAGCAGGCATTCGCCCGGGCCTGGTACAAGCTCACGCACCGCGACATGGGCCCGGCGAGCAGGCTTCTGGGCCCCGAGGTGCCGCCGCCCCAGCCGTGGCAGGATCCGGTGCCGGCGGTCGATCACCCGCTCATCGATGCCGCGGGCATCGCCGCGCTCAAATCAAAAATCCTGGCCTCCGGCCTGGCGGTGCCCGACCTCGTGAAGGCCGCCTGGGCCTCGGCATCCACCTTCCGCGGCAGCGACAAGCGGGGGGGCGCCAACGGGGCGCGGATCCGCCTCGCGCCGCAGAAAGACTGGGCGGTCAACGAGCCCGAGCGGCTCTCGCGGGTGCTCGAGGCGCTCGCCGGGATCCAGCGGGAGTTCAACGCCGCCCAGACCGACGGCACGCAGGTGTCGCTCGCCGACCTGATCGTGCTCGGCGGGGCGGCGGCGGTCGAGAAGGCCGCGCAGGACGCGGGCCACGAGGTGACGGTGCCCTTCACGCCGGGCCGCACCGACGCCACGGCGGAAATGACCGACGCCGCGTCGTTCGCGGTCCTCGAGCCGAAGGCCGACGGCTTCCGCAATCATCTGCCGCGGGAGATCGACCGGCCGGCCGAGGAGCTGCTCGTCGATCGGGCGCAGCGCCTCACGCTCTCGGCGCCCGAGATGACCGTGCTCGTCGGCGGCCTGCGGGTGCTGGGGGCGAACACGGGCTCGGGAGAGATGGCCTCACTCGGGGTGTTCACGCGCAGGCCCGGCACGCTCACCAACGACTTCTTCACGAACCTGCTCGACATGGGAACCGAGTGGCAGCCGTCACCGGCGTGTGACCAGTTCTTCGAAGGCCGCGACCGGAAGACGGGCCAGGTGAAGTGGACGGCCAGCCGTGCCGACCTCGTGTTCGGATCGAACGCGCAGCTCCGCGCCATCGCCGAGGTCTATGCCAGCGACGACGCCGGGGCGACGTTCGTGGACGACTTCGTGGCCGCCTGGACCAGGGTGATGAACCTCGACCGGTTCGACCTGCCGGCAGCGCCCCGTCGGGGCCGAGGCTCCTGACGCCCCGCAGGCGGGCCTGAACTGGCGGCGGGCAGGTGGCTCGATTCAGTGGGGCGACTCGATGGACGATTCACAGCCGCCGGTGTGTGTGTGGCTGAAGCGCGACCTCCGCGTGAAGGATCATCCCGCGCTCGCCGAAGCGTGCGCGCGGGCGTGCGGCCGGGCCGTGTTCGCGGTGTTTCTCTACGAGCCCGAGGTGCTCGCGCAGCCGGAATGGGACGCCAGCCACACAGCGTTTCAGCGGGAGTGCCTCGCCGACGTCGAGGGCGCGCTCGGGCCGCTCGGCATCCGGCTCGTCACGCGCCGCGGCGAGGCGGTGGCGATGCTCGAGCAGGTGCGACGCGAGACCGGCTTCCGGCTGATCGTGAGCCATGAAGAGACCGGCACGGGCGTGACGTACGCCCGCGACCGGCGCGTGCGCCGCTGGGCCCGCGAGGCGGGCGTGGAGTTTCTCGAACTTCCGCAGACGGGCGTGGTGCGCCGGCTCGCGTCACGGAACGGCTGGAACCGACTGTGGGAGGCCCGCATGGCGGCGCCGGCGGCGCCCCTCCCGCGGAGCCGGGGAACGGGCGGCCGGACGACGATCCAGCGGCTCGCGACCGCAGGGCTGCTGGGGTGCGGCGACCTCGGCCAGCCTCCCGACACGAAGGATCGGCAGCGCGGCGGTGAACGGTCGGCCCACGAGGTGCTCGACGATTTTCTCGCTCGGCGGGGCCGTCGCTATTCCGGGGGCATCTCGAGCCCCCTCTCCGCGCCCACGAGCTGCTCGCGGCTGAGCCCCTACCTTGCCTTCGGGGCGATGTCGATGCGCACGGTCTGGCAGGCGAGCGAGTCGCGGCGTCTCGAGGTGCAGGCGTCACTGGCCGCCACGCACGAGCCGCGCGAGCGGACGGAGCTCAAAGCCTGGCAGCGGAGCCTCAGGGCGGTGCAGTCGCGGATGCACTGGCACTGCCACTTCATGCAGAAGCTCGAGGACGAGCCGGCGATCGAGGATCGCAACATGCTGCGGGCGGCCGACGGCCTGCGGGAGCATTCCATCGTGCCTGAGCATCTGGCCGCCTGGCAGGCGGGCCGCACGGGCTATCCACTCGTCGACGCCTGCATGCGCAGCCTCGTCGCCACCGGCTGGCTCACGTTCCGCATGCGGGCGCTCGTCGTGTCGTTCGCGAGCTATACCCTCTGGCTCCACTGGCGGCCGACCGGCCTGCACCTCGCGAAGCACTTCCTCGATTTCGAGCCGGGCATCCACTGGTCGCAGATGCAGATGCAAAGCGGCACGACGGGGATCAACACGCTCAGGATCTACAACCCGACGAAGCAGGCGGTCGAGCAGGATCCACACGGCATCTTCATCCGCCGCTGGGTGCCGGAGCTCGCCCGCGTGCCCCCGGCCTATGCGCACATGCCGTGGACGATGCCCGCGGGCGTGCAGCAGGGCTCGGACTGCGTGATCGGGCGCGACTATCCGCCGCCGATCGTCGATCACGTCGATGCGGTGCGCGAGGCGAAGCGACGACTCGCGGCGGTGCGCTCCGCACCGGCGGCGCGCACCGAGGCGCGTGACGTCGCCCGGCGTCACGGCAGCCGGCGGGATCGCCGCGGTGCGATGCAGCAGGATCCGGTGCGCCGTGCCCTCGCGCGGGACACGAGTGAAGACGCCGACGGTGCGCCCCCCGCGGCTCCCGATCCGCAGCTGCGGCTGCCGGTCCCCGGCGATGAGCCGGGGGGGCCTGCTCAGGGAATGCAGGCGAGGAAGAGGTAGGTCGCGAAGAGCACGAGGTGCACCGCGCCCTGCATCATCGACGTCCGTCCCGTGCCGAGCGTGACGACGCTCACGAGCAGGGCCGTCGCCAGGAGCACGGCGTCCTTCGGCCCGAGGCCGAGCACGAGCGGGAGGCCGTAGGCGGTCGCGCAGCAGACGATGACCGGCACGGTCAGGCCGATCGTCGCGAGTGCCGAACCGAGCGCGAGGTTCATGCTGCTCTGCAGCCGGTTGGCGAGCGCGGCCCGGATCGCCGCCCAGGTCTCGGGCAGGAGCACGACCATCGCGACGACGATCCCGACCACGCTCCGTGGAAGGTGGCGGGCCTCGACGAACTCCTCGAGCGGGTGCGAGAGCACCTTGGCGAGCCCCACGACCGCGATCAGGGCGACGACGAGCAACGCGAAGCTCGCCGTCGCCTGCCTCCGCGACGGCGGCGCGGCATGGGCATCCGGCAGCGCGCCCTGGGGTGGCAGGAAGTAGTCGCGATGGCGGATCGTCTGCACGAAGACGAAGATCCCCCAGAGCGCCGCCGAGACGACGGCCGCGAAGAGCGACTGGGCGTGGCTGTACGTGCCGACGCTGGTGGTGATCGTGAAGTCCGGCAGCACGAGCGTGACCACCGCGAGCACGATCAGGGCCGCGAGGGCACCGCCGGCACCCTCCACGCGAAAGGACTGCTCGCGATGGGCGAGGCCGCCGATGAGCGTGCAGAGGCCGACCACGCCGGTGGTGATGATCATCACGGTGGCAGAGACGGCGTCGCGCGGGAGCGTCTCCATGCCGGTGCCGCCGGCGACGAGCAGCGAGAGCAGCAGGGCGGCCTCGATCACCGTCACGGCGAGGGCGAGAACCAGCGTGCCGAGCGGCTCGCCGACCCGGTGGGCGATCACCTCGGCGTGATGCACGGCCGCGAGCACGGCCGCCACGAGCGCGACGCCGGATGCCACGAGCAGCCATGGCCGCTCGCCGAGCAGTTCGGTGGCGGCCAGCACGGCGGCCGCCGCGAGCGGGGCGAGCGTCGTCCAGTGGTGCATGACGCGAGGCGTGGACATGGCGTGGAGGGATGAGTAGAGCGGGCGGGACGCGTTTCGGCGACTGGGGATCGCGGCGGTCGTCGACACCCTCGGGGCCGCCGGGCGGTGCGACCACCGACCACCGCTGGCGGCGGGCCGACCCGTCGGTCACGATGGGGCGAGCACGGCGCGCGGTCGATTGCCGCCCGTGTCGGCCGCGACGTGTCGCCATCGAGTTCGTGCCCGGAGATGCCGCCCGTGCAGTCGGAGACGATCCGCTTTCGACACGCGCACTTCTCGGCCCGGTTTCCCGTCGGGTACCGGTACGCGCCATCCCACTACTGGATGATGCCCGTCACGCCGACGCCCGGCCGGGAGGGTGGCGGCCGCGTCTGGCGCGTCGGCTTCACCAAGTTCGCCACGCGGATGCTCGGCGAACTCGTCGAGATGGTGCTCGAGGTGACGCCAGGCAGCGTCGTGCTGGGCGGTGGACGCCTCGGGACCGTGGAGGGTTTCAAGGCGGTCAGCGATCTCTACTCCGTCATGGATGGCACGCTGATCGGTGCGAACGCCGCGCTCACCGCGGAGGCCTGCCTGACCCATGCCGATCCGTATGGGACGGGCTGGCTGTACGAGGTGGAGGGCGAACCGGCGGCCGGGCATCTCGACGTCCATGAATATGTCGCGCTCCTGTCCGACACGATCGATCGGCTCCAGTCGTCCCGGTATAGTGGGGGCGACGCGGATGGCACGGCTGACGAGGTGACCCGGTGACACGAGCGCAGGGCGGCGACGACGAGCGGGCCGGGGGGACGACCCGGTATGTGATGATCGGCGGCTTCCTCGGGGCCGGCAAGACCACGGCGATGCTGCGGTTCGCCGAATGGCTCGCCGGTCGCGGCCTCCGGGCGGGCCTCGTCACGCACGACCAGGGGGGCGGGCTCGTCGATACGGCGCTCGCCGGCGTGCGCGGTCTGCCGGTCGAGGAGATCACCGGTGGCTGCTTCTGCGGTCGCTTCAACACGCGCGGCGAGGCGGCCGACGCCCTGCGCCGGGGCACCGCGCCCGAGGTGCTCGTCGCCGAGCCCGTGGGCAGCTGCACCGACCTGGTCGCGACCGTGAGCCTGCCGCTCGAGAGCCTGCACGGCGACCGATTCACGCTCGCGCCGGCGAGCGTCGTCGTCGATCCCCTGCGGGCGGAGCGGGTGCTCGGGATGAACGGAGCCCGCCTCTCCGACCATGTCCACTACATCTATCGCAAGCAGCTCGAGGAGGCCGAGATCGTCGTCGTGAACAAGATCGACCTCCTGGCGGACGCGGGGGGCGCCGCGCGGCTCGAGCGGCTGCGGGAGGCGCTCGCGGAGGTGGCACCACACGCCGACGTGCTCGCATGCTCGGCGCGCACCGGCGTCGGGCTGGAGGCCTGGTTCGAGCG
>JBJTBO010000102.1:0-4787 GCA_046091445.1 Planctomycetaceae bacterium
GGGCACCTCCTCGCCCGACACCGACGGCGCCGATCTGGTGATCGAGGCGGTCGGAGCCACGCCCGCCGTGCAGACGGCCGTGGCGGCGGCGACGCGTGGATCGACGGTCGTGCTCGTGGGCAACGTGTCACCCATGATCGAGCTGCCGCTCCAGGCGGTGGTGACGCGGCAGCTGCGGCTCCAGGGCTCGTGCGCGTCGGCGGGCTGCTACCCCGAGGCGATTCGCCTGGTCGCCTCCGGCCGAGTCGATCTGTCCGGTTTCGTGAGCCGCGTCGCCCCGCTGACCGAGGGTCCCGCGTGGTTCGACCGCCTTCACCACCGCGAGCCCGGCCTGGTCAAGGTCGTGCTCGAACCCTGACCCCCACCCGTGCAGCCCCCATGACCGCATCGACACCATCGCCGTCCCGTTCCCCTTTCGATCTCACGGGCCGTCGCGCCCTCGTCACCGGCGTCAGCCGTGGCCTCGGCCTGCAAATGGCCCGTGCCCTCGCCCGCGCCGGTGCCGACCTCGTCATCACGGCGCGGAAGCTCGCGTCGCTCGACGAGTCGCGGCGGGACCTCGAGTCGTTCGGGCACGACGTCATGCCGGTCGCGCTCGACGTGCGCGTGGAGGACTCGATCCGCACGGCGGTCGAGGCGGCGGCCGCCGCCGGGCCGCTCGACGTCCTGGTGGCCAACGCCGGCTGCAACGTCCGCAAGCCGTCGCTCGACATCACCTGGGACGACTGGAACACGGTCCTCGACACGAACCTGCGGGGCACGTTCTTCACGGTGCAGGCCGCGGCCCGCCACATGCTCCCGCGGCGCAGCGGCCGGATCCTCACGATCGGCAGCCTCACGAGCGTCTTCGGCTACGCGGGGCTCGCGCCGTATTGCGCCAGCCGTGGCGGCGTGAAGCAGATGACGATGAGCCTCGCCGACGAGTTCGGCCCCCACGGCATCACCGTCAACTGCATCGCCCCCGGCTGGTTTCGCACGGCGCAGAACGACGTGCTCTACCGCGACGAGGAGTGGGTGAGGTCCCTGACCGAGCGCATTCCGTTGCGGCGGCCGGGCCGCGCCGACGACCTCGACGGCATCGTCGTCTTTCTCGCCTCCGACGCCAGTGCCTACGTCACCGGTCAGACGCTCCTCGTCGATGGCGGGATGTCCACCGGGTCGGTGCGCGCCCTGCCCCAGGCACGCTGACCACGGGTCCGGCGTCGCCCGTCAGCGCGGCCGCGTGCCGGGCGGGATGGTGAGCAGCTTCGGCTTCGTGCCGACCGACGACGGTGGATCGCTCACGAGGACGTCGCCGACGGCGGCCGCCCAGTCCACGTCGAGCAGCAGGTCGAAGCCCGGATTCTGCTCCTTGACCAGGCACGAACAGGCCCCGGTGATGAAGGTGTGGGCGGCCTCGATGTTCTCCGGCGTGATGCCGCGCCCCACGAGCGCGTGCAGGACGACGCCGCGGCCGAAGACGGGAAACGCGATCGGCTCGTCGTAGTCCCGCAGATCCTCCTCGCTGCCGAGCAGGCAGTCCACGAGAAACGCCTCCTCCGCGTCGTCGCGGGGGAGGGCGACCAGCGGAAAGTCGATCTCGAGGGGAATCCGCACGTCGTCAAGCAGGGTGGGATCGACGGCGAGTTCCGCTGCGTCCGGCAGCCGAATCGTGTCGTGGGCACGGGCCAACGCGTCCTCGAGAGTCCGACGGGCCTCGGCGTTCGCTGCGGCATCGCTCGTCTCGAGCAGCACCCACACGGCTGTCGCACCGGAGACGAGGTGCCGGCCGATCTCGTTCCGGGCCGGTGACGCGGTGATCGCCGACGCCGAGATCGCGTCGAGTCTCGTCACGTGTGCCACGCGGCGCCGGTCCCCGTCCGCCCCGCCACCATCGCGGGCCGCGGTGGCGGACCGCGGGTAACGCACCACGGCCACGGGCCCGTCACCACCGTGGACCGTCCACGCGGCGGCGAGCGCCGACGCAAGCGGCCGAGATGCGTCGGCGACCTCGAGCCTCACGACCCCGCGGCCCTCGGCGGCGACGAGCGATGCGAGGCGTGGATCCGTGCGCGGCATCCCCTCCTTCGCGAGCACCACGACGTCATAGGGCGCCGGCGCCCAGCGTTCGAGGGCGTAACGGAAGACCGGCACCCGGCAGGCAACGGCGGTCGCCGCCGAGAGGGCGACGATGATCGCGATCCCGCTGCCCGCGAGGCTCGGCCTCGTCGACCGCCCCATCGTGGCCATGCGCTCGATTTCCAGACCTGCGGAGCGGACGGACCGCCGCGGCATCCGCCGTCGACAGGATACCTCCTCGCCGCCGCGCGGGCCGGGCACGCGTCAGACGAAGGCCTCGGCGGTCTCGGCGGGAGCCGGTCCGTACCGCAGCGGCTGCATCGTGAAGCTCGCCCGGCCCTGGCTCGCGCTCCGCACCGCCGCGGAATAGCCGAACATGCTCGCCAGCGGCGCCTCGGCGGTGAGCACGTTGACGCCGCCGCGGATCTCGGTGGCCGTGATGATCGCCCGCCGCTGCTGCAGGTCGTTGATCACGTCGCCCAGGTGGTCCTCCGGCACCGTCACCTCCACCTTCATCAGGGGCTCGAGCAGCACGGTGCCGGCCTCGGCGAGCATCCGATCGACCGCCTCCGCCGCGGCCATCCGCAGCGCGACGTCGGAGGGGGGCGGCTCGGGAATCGGGCTCTCCAGCACGGTGATCCGCACCGCCCAGAGCGGACAGCCCTTGAGCCCGCCGCGCTCCGCGCTCTCCCGCACCGACTGCGTCATCGTCGCGGCGAACGCGGCGAGGGTGTCGTTCTCCGGAAACCAGCCCTGCTCCACCGTCACCGTGGCCTGATCGTCCACCGGCTCGGCCCGCAGCGTCACGGTCGCCTGGAGCGCCTGCGTCCCCACCTGGCGATCGATCGTGCCCGACACGGTGACCGGCCGGCCGATGGTCTCCTTGTAACTCACGCGCGGCTTGTGCACCCGACACTTCAGGTTGAAGTCGCGCTCGAGCCGGTGCCGGATCACCTCGAGGTGCAGCTCGCCCATGCCCGCGATGAGGGTCTGCCCCGTCTCCTCGCTCTCGAGCGCCCGGAACGTGGGATCCTGGCGCTTCATCATCTCGAGCGCCTCGGAGAGCTTCTTCCGCTCACGGCTCGTCTCCGGCTCGATCGCCATCGAGATCACCGTTTCGGGAAACGTGATCGTCTCCAGCACGATCGGGTGGGCCGCGTCGCAGAGGGTGTCGCCCGTGACGCTCGCGCGGGGGCCGATGACACCGACGATGTCGCCCGCAGAGGCCTCCGGAATCTGCTCGCGGCGGTCGGCCTGCACCCGCCAGAGCTGGGCGATGTTCTCCTTCTTCTGCTTGAGCGGGTTCCAGGCGCGGCTGCCCGCCTTGAGCGTGCCGGAGTAGATCCTCACGAAGTCGAGGTCGCCATGCTTCTCGGCGAGGATCTTGAAGACCAGGCCGGAGAAGGGCTCCCCCGGGTCGGGTCGCCGCACGACGCGGGTCGGCGTCTTCTGTGACGGATCGACCCCCTCCACCGGCGGCACGTCGGCCGGACTGGGGAGATACCAGGCCACCGCGTCGAGCACCGGCTGGATGCCGATGCAGTCGAGGGCGGAGCCGGCGAGCACCGGCACCACCTGCCGCGCGAGCGTCGCCTCGCGGATCACGCGGCGCGCGAGCTCGGGCGGAATCGGCTGCTCCGCCAGCGCGAGCTCCCCGACCTCGTCGGAGAAATCGAAGAGCGTCGAGACGAGGGCGTCGCGCCACTCCGCAATCGTGTCGGCGAGTTCGTCCGGGATCGGCCCCCGGGTCACCGACGCGAGGGCCGCACCCCCCGCGAGCGCCTCGTCCTTCGGTGGGAAGGTGAGGAGCTCCATCTCGACGAGGTCGACGATGCCACGGAAGGGATCCTTCACGTGCGGCGGACCGAGGCCGAGGGGCACGTGGAGCACGAGCGGCCTCGCCCCGAGCCGGCGCTCGATCTGTCGCACGGTGCCGAAGAAGTCGGCCCCCTCGCGATCACACTTGTTGACGAGCGCCACGCGCGGCACCCCGTACCGGTCGGCCTGCCGCCACACCGTCTCACTCTGCGCCTCGACGCCCTCCCGGGCCGAGAAGACGACGACCGCCCCGTCGAGCACCCGCAGGCTGCGCTCGACCTCGGCGGTGAAGTCGACGTGCCCGGGCGTGTCGATGAGGTTCACCGTCACGTCCCGCCACTGGAACGACACCGCCGCGGAGTAGATCGTGATCCCCCGCTCCTGCTCCTCGGGATCGAAGTCGGTGATCGTGGTGCCCCGGTCGACCTCACCGAGGCGGTGGCTCGTCTTCGTGTAGAAGAGCAGCCGCTCCGTGAGCGTGGTCTTGCCGGCGTCGATGTGGGCGACGATGCCGATGTTGCGGATCTTTTCCAGGGAACGTTTCATGCGGAACTCTCGTGATGCTCGATCAGCTTCTCGTGGGTCTGCCGGCACGCGGCTCGGTCGTCCCGGGCCGATGGGCCCAACCCGGCTTCGGGAATGCTCATACCCCATCGCCGGACGTTCGCGGTGGCCATCGTGGCCACCGCTCGCTCGATGCTGCCTGCGCTCCCGGCATCCATGCCTCCGCTTGTCAGCAACGCCGGCTCTTGGGGCATGAGCATCCCCTTGCCTTGCTGGGAACGAACGAGGCAGGCTCCGGGCTGCCCATCCCCTCGAGACGGCGTAGACGGCAAGCGCAGGCAGGATGTCGAAGCGCGGACGTCTTCGAGCGAGCGAAGGCCCGGATGGCCGCAGCGAGCGTCCGGCGC
>JBJTBO010000103.1:0-2115 GCA_046091445.1 Planctomycetaceae bacterium
GGGCTGCCCGTCGGCATCGGGAATTCCGAACACCGCCGTGCGGGTGTCGCCGGTCGACATCACCACGCCCACGTCGCCGTTGGCCAGCCGTAGCGACGGGCTGTTTCGCGTCACCATCACCGGCCGGCCGGTGTACCAGGCAAACCCGGGGCGGATCTCGAGTTGCTTCTCGACTCGCGTGTTCCAGCCTGCTACGCCCATCGGGCCCTCGCGATGGGCACAGAGCACCTGGAGTTCGACGTGCTTCTCGAGCACGGCGTCGGCGGCGGTGCCGTAGGCCAGCTTACGGACGGCTTTGGCGTGCTCGACGACCTCCTTGGTCAACTCCTTGAGCTGCTTCTTGTCGGCCGGATCGACCCAGGCGATCGGGTCGCCGCCAGGGGTCAGGAGCTTCTTTGCGGCCTCGGTATTCTCACTCCGAATCGCCTCGGCCAGTTCGAGGATTTCAGTGGACTCGGTGCGATGGCATTCCGTGAGCGTCTCGACGCACTCGTACAGGGGTGTACCCACGTAGGCATCTCGTCCACAGACGGCGATGTCGCCGAGGGCCGTGCCGGCATCGACGCTCGCGAGCTGGTTGGGATCGCCCACGAGCATGACGGTCGCGTCGTCCCTCACGGCTGCGAGCAGATGGTGCATCAGGCTGCTCGAGAGCATCGAGGCCTCGTCCACGACCACAAGGTCGTAGGGCAGCCGATTGCGCACGTCGTATTCGTAGCGAGAGCCACGGCTGGGGTTGGCGCCGAGCAGCTTGTGGACGGTGGTGGGCTTGAACTGTAGGACGCGTTCCTTGGCCTCGGCGGAGGCCGCGACCGCCTCGCTGCCGCAGGCCTTCTGCAGCGCCTCAGCCATCCGGGCCGCCGCCTTTCCCGTGGGGGCGGCCAGAGCCACAGCCGTTGCCGTGCCGGTCGATGCGTCCCCCTGAAAAAGCTTGACCATATCCTGGGCTACCTTGGTGGTCTTCCCCGTGCCCGGGCCGCCGAGCAGGATGCGGATCGTGCCCGCCGCTGCTCGCGTGAGGATCGCTGCGGCGATCGCCTTCTCCTCGGCGTGCGACCTCGCAAGGTAGAGCCGGTGGCCATCGAGGATGAACGGCTTGCGGTCGCCGGGCTTACCGACGAGGGCGGCGGCGGCCTCGAGGGCAGCGATCCACGGCTCGGCATCGGTCGGCCAGTCCAGGTGCTTCTCAGCTGTCAGATCGATCTCCCCGGCCCACGACTTGATCTGGTCGAGATCAACGCAGGTGTGGCCGTCGCGGACCGTCCGCAGGGCCAGGCACATCCCCAGCCAGGCGAGCCGATCCGGTGCGGAGGCCCCGTCGCGGGAGGCCATCTCGACGAGCAGCGCCGACGTGGTGATGTCATCGCGGCCGATGACGCCTGCCTCGCGGTAGGCGTGCAGAAAGTCAGGGTGCTTCATCGGCCCGCTCCTGCCAACTGCGGGGCGACCAAGAGGTCACTAAGCTTCTTCCACAGTCCCGGTGGGGCCTGCCAGGCGAAGACGCCGTAGCGGTGGCCCTTTTCATCCACCGGGGTCACCGGGCCCTTCATTCCGCGGATGAAGGCATAAGCCACGCCGGCGATGCACGTGTCGGGATCCACCTTGGGCAGCCGCCAGCGGAGCATCCGGTAGGCGGCCGTGCCATAGAGCAGGGCCTGGAGCGGATAGTGGTGCTCGGCCATCGCCGAAACGAGCCGGTCCGGAGCATAGGCCCGCAGCGGATCGGGCGTGTCGTTCTTGTGGAGCTTGTTGCTCTTGTAGTCGGCGATCAGGAGCCGAGGCTTGTCTGTTGGGCTGCCCGGCAGTCGCAGCAGGGCGTCGATCGAGCCCGTCAACAAGCCGCCCACCGGCACGTCGAAGGCCCGCCCAGCCAGCAGCGAGGCGTAGTCATGGAGGATGTCGGACTTCGGCAACTCGGCCTGGAGCAACTCGCCGATCGCGTTGGCCCTCACGCCCTCGATCAGCGAGGCCAGGCCCATGTCGAAGGTGAGCTCCGAGAGCCGGTCTTCCGGCGGGATCGCCCCGAGCGTCAGCTCGCCGAAGGGCCCGCCGAGAGGAGTCTCGAAGGTTTCAGTCACAACCTTGATGAGATCGGGATGCCGATCCTTGAGGCGG
>JBJTBO010000104.1:0-8061 GCA_046091445.1 Planctomycetaceae bacterium
GTACGGCACCTGCGAGGTGTGCAGCGGAAAGATCCCGCTCGTCCGGCTCAACGCCCTGCCCTACGCGACGATGTGCATCGACTGCCAACGCGAACTGGAGCGGTCGGGCGCCGGAAGGTATCGGGAGTCGAGCCGCGAGGAACCCGTCGGCGGCGAACTCGAGTACTGACCGCGTCGCGAGGCGGCGGTGTCGTGGGCAGGGGACGGCACCGCGGGCGGTTTTCGGAGCCGGCGGCGGGCGTACCGTGCTATCCTTCCGGAAGAGGAAGGGCGCGCGACGCAGGAGCGGTCCATGATCGGGCACAGGGCTTCGCAGACCGCTGCCAGGGCAGGGTTCGGACGGGTCACCGTCGTCGCCACGCTCCTCGGACATGCCGCGTTCCTCGGGCCGGCCGCGGCCACCCGGGCGGACGAGCCGCCGGTGCGACTCACGCCGTTCGAGGCGGTGCAGACGAAGGACGGGCCGGTCGATCCGATGCGGCCCGTGCGACTCTCGTCGTCGGAACGCGATCGCCTCTACGAGCAGGCCGCCCGCGACGCCGAGCCGCTCGAACGGCAGGCCCTGCAGCTGCGACGGCTGGCCCAGCTCCTGCAGCCTTCGGTCGTCCACATCGACGCCACGAAGCCGCTCGCACGGCCGCGCAACGGCAAGACCACCGAGGAGGAGGCGGGCTCGGGCGTCGTCGTCGAGATCGCCGGCCGCACGGTCGTGGTGACCAATCGGCACGTCGTGCACCGCGCGTCGCTCGACGACATCAAGGTGAGGCTCGACGACGGCCGTGAGCTCGTGCCACGGCGGCTCTGGTCGGACGCGGCGACCGACCTCGCCGTGCTCGAGATCGATGCCGACGTGGACATGGCCCGGCTGGCGGACGGCGACACCGTGCTCGTGGGTGACACCGTGCTCGCGATCGGCAGCCCGTTCGGCCTCGCCCGGTCGATCACGCTGGGGATCGTCTCGGCCAAGGGGCGTCGCGACCTCGAGCTCGGGGACGGTGCGGTGCAGTTTCAGGACTTCATCCAGACCGACGCGGCGATCAACCCGGGCAACAGTGGCGGGCCGCTCGTCAATCTGCGCGGCGAGGTCGTGGGCATCAACACCGCGATCGCCAGCAACTCCGGCGGCTCCGAGGGGATCGGCTTCGCGATCCCGATCGAGATGGTGCGGTTCGTGGCCCGCCAGCTCGTGGAGCGCGGCTCGGTGGACCGCGGCTTCCTCGGGGTGTCGCTCGACAAGGAGTTCGCCCAGCCGGAGGCGCGTCGGCTGGGCATGGTGCGGCCGGTGGGCGCCCGCGTCGAGGGCGTGACCCGCGGCGCCCCGGCGGAGCGTGCCGGCCTGCGGCCGGACGACGTGATCATCGAGTTCGACGGCCGTGCCGTGGAGGACGACGATCACCTCATGAGCATCGTCAGCATGACCCCCGTCGACTCCGTGGTCACGATCATCGTGTTCCGCGAGCGGGCCCGCGTCGAGGTGCGGCTCACCGTCGCCAGCCGGGCGACCTTCGAGCCGTGACAGGCCCCGTCGCGCCCGTCACGTCGCGGCCGCGGCATCGGCCAGCCCGCGCAGCATGCAGTCGCGCACGGCCACCGCATCGCACCCCGTGAGCAGGTCGGCATTCGGCCGCCACTGCCTCACCTGCCGGCGATCGATCACGAGCATGCCGGCGGTCAGTTCGCCCAGCGTCTCGACGTCGGCGGCCACGGTCTCGCGATCGAACAGGCCGGGATTCGTCAGCGCGACGAGGGCGACGACGTCCTGGAGGAGGATCCCCTCGCTGCCGAGGATCTGCCGGTGTGACCGAAACGCGTGGGCGAGCATCTGCTGCACGACGTAGCCCGCCCGGGACGTTTCGTCCGGGAGTTCATCGAGCAGGTCGAACCCGAGCAGCACCTGCGAGCTCGTTTCGAGCGGCACGAGCGTCTTCGTCAGCGGCTCGCGCACCACCTGGCGGGCGGCCGCGGGGTCGCAATAGAAGCTGAAGTCGGCGACGGGCGTGGCACTGCCCGCCGCATGCATGGTGCCACCGCTGATGACGAGCCCGCCGACGAGCTCGGCGATGGCGGGGTCGCGTCCGAGCACGCGGGCGATGTTCGTGAGCGGGCCGAGCGCGAGGATCGTGATCTCGCGGGGATGCGCCCGCACGCACTCCCGGATGAGCTTCTCCGATGCATGCCCGCCATGGAGCGGGACCCGCGGGAGGTTCGCGCCGCCGAGGCCGTCGCTGCCATGCACCGAATACGGACGCTCGGGCAGCGGCACGTCGTCGCCCGCCGCCCCGAGTCTCGGCAGCCGCGGCGGGTCGAGGAACGACACGAGGGCCTGCACGTTCGCCGTGGCCTGGGCCGGGGGGACGTTGCCGCCGACCGCCGTGACCGCCACGACCTCCAGCCTCGGATCGAAGAGGGCCATCGTCAGGGCCACGGCATCGTCGATGCCCGGATCGACGTCGATGATCACCTTGCGGGGCGTGGCGGGCAGCGGCACGGGCTCGGGCGACTCCGCGGCGAAAGGCGTTCGGATAGGATTCCGGACGAACCGGCGGGCCGAGGAACGCCTCGCGACCCGCGGTGATCGTATCCCATGCGGGCTGCCTCCGGCAGCGGCCGCGACGAGGACCGCCGGCGCATGGCTCACGCCCCCCCGCCCGAGGACAGGACCGCGTCGCTCGATGTCGAGAGACTCCTCGGCGACCTGCGGGGCGGGCGGCAGCCGAGCGAGGTCGAGGCCCGGCGGCTCGTCGATGACGTGCTCGCCGGACACGTACCTCTCGACACGTTCGGCGCCTGGCTCGTCGCGCTCGCCGAGATCGGCGAGGGCGCCGAGGCCATCGCAGGCGTGGCCGGCGCGATCCGCGGTCGCATGCGGACCGTCTCGAGGTCCGGTCTTCCGGCCGACTCGGTCGTCGCGGACACGTGCGGAACGGGGGGTGATGCCTCCGGATCGTTCAACATCTCCACCGCGGCGGCGTTCGTCGTCGCGGGCGCGGGGCTGCCGGTCGCGAAGCACGGCAACCGCGCGGTGTCGAGCCGCACCGGATCGGCGGACGTCCTCGAGCGGCTCGGCGTGCGCGTCGACATGCCGCCGGAGGCCGCGGCGCGGTGCCTGCGCGAGGTCGGACTCTGCTTCTGCCTGGCGCCGATGTACCACCCGGCGATGGCGCACGTCGGTCCCCTGCGCAGGAGCCTCGGCAGACCGACGGTGTTCAACCTCGTCGGCCCGCTCGTCAATCCGGCCGGTGCCGACGTGCAGGTGATCGGCGTGGGACGCCCCGCCGCACGCGAGCCGCTCGCGGAGGCCGCCTGGCTGCTCGGCGCGCGGCGGACGCTCGTGGTGTCGGGGCACCTCGTGGATGCGGACGGCCTGCCCACCGGCCAGACGTTCGACGAGGTGAGCCTCTTCGGGCCCACCGACGTGATCGACGTGGCCACGACCGGGGTCGAGCGGCTCCGGTGGACGCCCGAGGACTTCGGCCTCCCCACGCGGCCCGCCGCGCGCCTCGACGAACTCGCGGTCGCAGGTCCCGACGAGAGCGCGGCCGCGATCCGTGACGTTCTGGCGGGCGCGCCCGGCCCACGTCGCGACGTCGTCGTGCTCAATGCGGCCGCCGTGCTCTGGGCGGCCGGTCGCGACACACGGCTCGGCGACGCGCGGGCCCGCGCCGAAGACGCGATCGACTCCGGTGCCGCGGGCGAACGGCTGGCCGGACTCGTGAGGCTCTCCCAGGACGCGTCGCCCACCGGCGCGTGACGGCGGCCTGCAGCCGCCGGCTCCGACCCCAGCGAGGAAACGCGACATGTTCGACGATGACGGCACGACGATGTGGCGACGACGACGGGTGCTGCAGGCGGCGATGACGCTGCCACTCTCCAGGATCGTGCCGGCGTCGGCCGCCGACGCCGGGGAGTCGGTGAGCCTCGGTTTCAGTCTGTGTGGCACGAAGCAGCTGCCTCTCGACGAGTCCCTGCGGGTCTGCGCGGCGGCGGGATTCCGACACGTGGAGCTCTGCCTCAATCCGGGATTTCCCACCGAGCCTGCGGCCTTTCCAGCCGCCGCACGGAAGGCGACCGCCGACCTGCTGCGCGAACTGGGGCTCGCGGTGCCCTGCCTGATGATCCAGATCCCGCTGGTCTGCGTCGACGCGACGCAGCGGGCGTCGCTCGAGGTGATCGGGGCGGCAGCGGCCGTCGGCCGCGACCTCGCGCCCGAACATCCCCCGATCCTCGAAACCGTGGTCGGCGGCAGTCCGGCGCGCTGGGAGGAGCAGAAGACCGGGATGGTGCAGCGACTCCGGGAGTGGGCGGCCCGCGCGGAACAGGAACGCGTCGTGCTCGCGATCAAGGCGCATGTCGCCAGTGCCATGAACACACCCGAACGGCTGCTCTGGCTCCTCGATCACACGGACTCGCCGGCCATCCAGGCGGCCTACGACTTCAGCCACTTCGAGCTGCAGGGCATCGATCTCGAACAGTCCCTGACGCAGCTGCTGCCGCGGACCCGGTTCATTCACGTCAAGGACGCGGCGGGGGATCCCGCACGACCGCGATTCCTCCTGCCCGGACAGGGCCGCACCGACTACGTGCGGTACTTTCGCCTGCTCAGGCAGCTGCGCTACGCCGGCCCGGTCTGCGTGGAAGTCAGCGGTCAGCTCTCCAACCAGCCCGACTACGACCCACGGGCGGCCATCGTCGAGACCTCTCGCGTGCTGGCGCGCGCCCTAGCCGACGCGGCCTCGTGAGGCGGTGCCCGGTCCGGTCCACCCCATCGGCGCACGCCCGCCGTGCCCATGTGCGTCGCCTCCCCGGGTCGGGACGGATCACCCGGTCGTGTCGATGGCGGGCGCCGCGGGAGTGGTCGAGTGGGTCGGCGCAACGCTGAAGAGCGTGCTCGTGGCGGACAAGGCGACGCCATTCCACGCGCGGATGCGGAATGCCGGCACGGCCCGCACGCGCGACGGCCCCGCGGGAATCCACCGCACCATGTCGCCCGGCGGGAAATCCGTCCGGGCGACCAGCGGGGCGATGTCGCGATGGGCCGGCGAAAGGGCCCCGCGCGGGATGCCGACCCAGCGATCTCCGTCGAACCGCTGCAGCCGACCGGACGACGTGGCCGTCACGACGAATGACTCCGCCGAGGCCCCGCCCACGCTCGCGCGTGCGATCTGCTCGTGCGTCATCACGACCGGCGCGCCACGGCGCACGCCAACGTCGAGCTGCACCACGGCGCGGGCCGCGAGGACCGCTGCGGCCGGCCGCAGCACGGTCGCACCGCCGATGAAGGCGATCGCGGTGCCGTAGTCCGTCGGCCGATAGGGCAGCTCACCCAGGTACTGGTCGTACTCCAGCGTGAGCACGTTGCGCACGACGTCCTGGATTCCGTCCACCACCGGCAGCGGAAGCGTGGGCGTGATCGATACGGTGCCCGATGTGAGCTTCTGCGCACCGACCGGCAGGAGTCCTTCCCTGCCCCGTCGCTCGGCGACGGCCGCGTCGAGCGGATCGACGAACGTGAAGGGGCCGGTGTCGGTGGCGTCGTCCCACGACATGCCGGTGACCAGCACGTTGTGTCCCGACACCTGCTTGCCCGCCTCCGGCGGGTAGAGGATCGTCACGATCACCGGAGCGCCGTCGGCCAGCGCGTCGGCGATGAACCGCGGCGTGGGCACGCCCGACACGTAGCCTGCCGGCAAAGGACCGACCTTCGTCTCGACGAAGCCCCCCGGTTCGCCCTGCGGAAACATCCCGTACACATCGATCACCCCCCCGTACTCCCGGCCGTCGAGGTAGGCGCGGAGGCCCGCGGGCAGATTGCCCTCGGGGACCGTGCCGCCGAGTGCCGGCTGCGTGTTCATGAATCCCGGGCCGGCCAGCGCGAGGGACGTGTCGGCCCAGTCGGCGAGCGTGCGGCCGGCCAGACTGCTGCCGAACAGCGCGGGATACTGCCGCTGCAGCGAGACGAGCGCGTTGGTCGCCGACGTCGGCGCGCAGGCGAACGCGGCGAGGGCCGGGCCGGGTTCCGGCTCCCGGGCGAGCAGGTACTGCGTGAGGCTGCCCACCTGGGCCGCCGGCACGGCGACGGCCGCGCAGACGAGCCGCGACTCGAGACACTCCGCGCCGAGGGCGGGCCGGCCGCCGACACCGGGCCTTTTCTCGGTGGGCCGACGCGCTGGCGTGCGTATGACGCTCACGGGATCACCTCCCCGAGGGTGCTGCCTCGGCCCGGGCGGACCTGATCGACGCATCGTCCGGTACAGTCGTGGGGAGCGTCAACGTCGGTTCGGAGGCGCTGCCGGTTGGTTCGTAACGCGCCCGATGAGCGGGCAGGACGGGACCATGCAGCTCGACGTCATTCAGCCTCAGCCGGCGCCCGTCCCTGTGAAGCCGTGCTGCGCGCGGGCCGACGTCGGCGAACTCGGCTGGCGGTGCCCGATGCACGCGGACGTGACGAGCGGCTCGCCGGGCCGCTGCCCGCTCTGCGGCATGCCGCTCGAACCGATCGGCCAGCCCGGAGGCGCGGCCACCGCCCGGCGGCGCGACGTCGTGCGGCTCGCGGTGAGCGCCGCCCTCGGGGGCCTGCTCTTCGTGCTCGCGATGGGACCGATGGCGGCCCACATGCTCCCCGGCACGCTCGGCCATGCGAGCGGGAACCTGTTCGCACGACTCGGCCTGACGGGACGCGCGGGACAGTGGATCCAGCTGGCGCTGGCCACCCCGATCGTGTTCTGGGGGGGCTGGTCGATCCTGGCCGGCGGCGTGGCCGGCTTCCGCAGCGGGCGGCCGGGCATGTTTTCGCTCATCACGCTCGGCGTGGTCGCGGCCTGGGGCTCGAGCGTGCTCGCGACCGTCGTGCCCGGCATCTTTCCCGAGGCGTTCCGCGAGGCGGACGGCACGGTGCCCGTGTCGTTCGAGTCGGCCGGCATGATCGTCGTGCTCGTGCTCGCGGGGCAGATGCTCGAGAGCCGCGCGCGACGCGGCACCACCGCGGCCATTCGCGCGCTCATGGACCTCTCGCCCCCGACCGCCGCACGCATCGGTCACCGGGGCGCCGCCCGCCAACGCGACGAGACCGTCCCGACCACGGAGGGAGCATCCTGCTGTCATGCCGCGGCGAGCGTCGCCGAGGCGGAGGTCGTGCCGCTCGCCGCGGTGACCGTCGGCGATCTCCTGCGCGTCCGGCCCGGCGGCCGCATCCCGGTGGACGGCGTCATCCGCGAAGGCACCACGACGTGCGACGAATCGCTCCTCACCGGCGAGCCGCTGCCGGTGGAACGCGGCAGCGGCGATCGCGTGCTCGGCGGCGCGCTCAACGGGCCGGGCGCGGTGGTGGTCGAGGCCACGGCGCCGTCATCTGGCTCGCTCGTCGCACGGATCACGCTTCTCGTGCGCGAGGCGCACGAGAAGCGGGCTCCGATCGAGCAGCTGGCCGACCGGACCGCCGCCGTGTTCGTGCCGGTGGTGCTGGCCGTCGCCCTCGTCACCTTCGTCGCCTGGTCGCTCGTGGGGCCGCAGCCGCGGATGGCCCTCGGGCTTCTCTCCGCGGTGAGCGTGCTCGTCATCGCCTGCCCGTGCGCCCTCGGGCTCGCCACGCCGCTGGCGATGACCGTGGCGATCGGACGGGGTGCACGCGCCGGCATCCTCGCCCGCAGCGCGGAGGCCGTCGAGCAGCTGGCCCGTGCCGGCGTTATCGTCTTCGACAAGACCGGCACGCTCACCCGCGGCGCCCCGCGGCTCGTCGCCGCCGTGCTGCCGGAGGGCACGAATCTCGGCCCGGGCTCCCCGCCCTGGCGACGCTCGGCCATGCCCGCCGAGGGCACCGTCACCGGATCGTTGCGTGATCTGCTGCGGCTCGTCGCGGCCGTGGAGGCGTCGAGCGAGCACGGGCTCGCGAAGGCCTTCACGGCATCGGCCGCCGCGGCGGGGCTCGTCCTGCCGCAGGCGACCGCCGTGGTCGCGAGCGTGGGTCGAGGCATCGTCGGGCGGGTCGAGGGGCGCGACGTCGCCGTGGGAAACGCCCTGCTCCTGCAGGAGCGCGCGCGTGTCGACACGCTGCCGCCGGAGATG
>JBJTBO010000105.1:0-6474 GCA_046091445.1 Planctomycetaceae bacterium
CAGAACGTGCTCGCGAAGCTGCCGGGCAATTGCGATCTGACGAGTCGACTGCTTCTGGCGGCTCGGTTGTACGATGCCAGGACCGAGCGTGTTCCGGGCACGAACGGCAGGCCGCGGAAGCGGGGACAGAGGTTGCCCAGCACGAAAGACATGCTCGAGGGCCGGTGCCGTCGCATGTCGCTTTCGATCTACGGTCGGTCGTACCGCAGTCGCATCACCGACCAGGTTGCGCGCGTGTTCGCCAAACCAGATCGGCCGCTCCGGGTCGTGGCCAGCGAGGCCCTGGAAGGCGGGCGGGGCAAAGAAGGCTTCTCCTCGACGTGTCACGATGCGACGGCCGAGCAGGTGATCCGCTGGTACGCCATGCGCTGGAGCGTCGAGGTCACCTTCCGTGACAGCAAGCAGTGCCTCGGCTTCGAGGAACCGCAGGGCTGGAGCCGCAGGGCGGTCGAACGGACTGCCCCGCTGGCGATGCTTCTCCACACGCTCGTCGTTCTCTGGTTCGCCAAGGAGGGGCATCGGCTCTGGCGGCCGCCGACTCACCGCTGGTATGCCAGCAAGGCCGAACCGTCGTTCCGTGACATGCTCCACATGTTGCGACGGACAAGCGTGCGACAGCACATTTTGGCGATGGCCCCGAGCGGCAGGGGTTCCAGAAACCTGGCCCGGCTTCTGGAACACGCGGTCGCCATGGCGGCGTGAAATCGATGCCGTCGGGCCGACGCGTATTCGTTCCTCAACTGAATACGGTCACGGGAGGGGGGCCCATGCCCCGGGAGCCGGCGTATGCAGACAAGCGAAGCCGACCAAGCCGCCTGCGGCGACTCGGTGCCCGTTGCGCAGCGCGGTCTGCATCCGAGTGAGCGAAGGGCACGATGCCCGCAGCGAACGTCCGGCAACGGGGCGTGGGCTCCCCCGACCTACGCGACGGGTAACTTCATAATGCGTTAAAAACTGCAAAAGTCGAAGCTAGCGGGCGATGCGATAGAGCGCCGCCTCGCTGCGGAGCAGGAGGTCGTCGCCGTCGAGGGCGTGCGAGGCGTAGGTGCGTTCACCGTCGCCGACGCGGTTGCGGGCCAGTTCGACGAAGGCACGCCCGGCCTGGACGACGCTCGTCTCTCCCGTTTCCTCCTGAAAGTAGACGCGGCCGGCCGCGTGGAGCGGCGACGCGGAATAGTTGCCCCCGAGACGCTGCACCCAGTGCTCGGCCCCGCTGCGGGCGTCGAGGCACGTCGCGATGCCGTTGTCGGCCACGCAGTAGAACTCGTCGCCGACGACGAGCACCGACGGCGTGTGGGGCGCCCCCCGCTCGAGTTTCCAGCGCACGTGCGTCGCTGTGACGTCGCCCCGGCCACGGGGATCGATCGCGTAGAGGACTGGCCGGTCGGACCCCGAACTGACGAAGATGAGCCCCGCCCCGTACACGGGTCGTGGCGTGACCGAATAGCCGCCGGGATAGTTCACCCGCCAGATCTCGCTGCCGTCGGCCGGATCGTAGGCAAACACGGCGTCGCTGCCGGGACAGACCGCCTGCGCACGGCCGTCGACATCGATCACGAGCGGTGTCGAGAACGAGAACCCCTTCGCCGGCGCCGTGTCACGAGGCGTGCGCCACCGTTCCTCGCCGGTGGTCCTGTCGAGGCCGACGACGAACTGCGTATCGCCGCCGTCGCAGCAGATCACGACCACGTCCCCTGCAAGCGCCGGGGACCCACCGTTGCCGTGCACCGGCTTGTAGTCGAGCACGCGTTGCCAGACCACGTCACCGGTGAGCGTCGTCCGCGCGGTTCCATGGGGACCGAAGTGCACGATCAGGTGATCGCCATCCACCACGGGCGTCGGGCTCGCGTGGCTGTTCTTCTTGTGAATGGGCACCTGTCCTTCCTGACGAAACAGTTCCTTCGTCCAGTCCACCGTGCCCTTGGTCGCGTCGAGCCTGAGCAGCCGCAGCGAATGCCCCGCGTCGTCGGGCACGGCGGTGGTGAGATAGATGCCCCCGCGGCACACGACCGGCGACGACCACGCGAGGCCGGGCAGCGGCGTCTTCCAGACCACGCCCTCCGTCTCGCTCCAGCGCACCGGCGGGTCGGCGGCGGCATGGCCAGACCCGTCAGGCCCACGAAACTGCGGCCAGTCGCCGCGTGCGCGCGGCATCGCCAGTGCGACGATGCACGCGATCACGGCGACCGGGCGGAGGCCGCCGGGGCAGCGCCCAGCCGCCCCCTCGATACCGCCCCGAGCGGCCGCCCGCAGGCGCCGCCACAACGAGTCGTTCTCGCACGGTGTCATGAGATGCCTCGATGCAGGGCTTTGGAAGTCGTGCGCCGCGGTGCGACCCGGCCCGACCGGACCGCGTGTGCTTCTCGCCGCGGCACGGGCAGCGTACGCCGACCGGGCAGCGCGTGCCACCGGTCGCGGGCCGCGCCGAGGTCTCGGCCCGCGCGCGGCGCCCGCCCGACGATGGTGGTGGCGGTTGCGTGGACCGGTCGGCGGCGGATAGCCTGCGATCCATGTGGCGTCCGCTCTTCGTATTCTTCGTGCTCACGGGGGTCGCCGGCCCGGCGCGGGGCGCCGACGCGCCCGACGCGGTGGCGATCCTGCGGGCGGTGGGTCCCGAGGGATCGGGCAACCCTGCGGCGACCGCGGCCTGGCGGTCGCTCGCCGGCCTCGACGCGACGGCCATCCCGCGGGTGCTCGAGGGCCTCGATGGTGCCAATCCCTACGCGGCGAACTGGCTCCGCGCGGCGGTGGATGCCATCGCGGCCCGCAGCGACACGCTCCCCGTCGACGCACTCGTCACGTACCTCGACGACACCCGTCACGACCCGCGGGGGCGCCGCCTCGCCTGGGAACTCATCCGCGGGCGCGATGCCGCGGCCGCCGAGGCGCTCATCGATCGCATGCTCGATGACCCGAGCGTCGAACTGCGTCACGACGCCGTTCAGCGGGTCATCGACGCCGCGACGAAACTCGACGCGGCGGGTGACGCCGGCGCGACGGCAGCCTACCGACGCGCCCTCGACGCGGCCCGCGACGTGGACCAGATCAAGGCGATCACCAAGGCACTCGAGAAGAAGGGGGAGGCGGTCGACCTGCCGCGTCACTTCGGATTCCTCACCCACTGGGAGGTGATCGGTCCCTTCGACAACACCGCCGAGGCCGGGTTCGCGGCGGCGTACCCGCCGGAGGCCGTGGCCGGCATGCCGCCCGACGCGGATGCCGCCTGGCCGGGCAAGGATGGGAGCGACGTCCGCTGGAAGGCGTTCATGACCGCGGATCCCTACGGCATGGTCGACATCAACAAGGCCTATCCGGGCCCGGACGACGGGCTCAAGGAGGTGGTCGCCTACGCATCGACCGGCTTCTCCTCGGATGCGGAGCGGGACGCGGAGATCAGGCTCGGCTGCAAGAATGCCTGGAAGGTCTGGCACAACGGCCGTCTGCTCTTCGGCCGCGACGAGTATCACCGCGGCATGCGCATCGATCAGTACCGCGTGCCGATCCGGCTGACGAAGGGGGCCAACCGCTTCCTCGTGAAGCTCTGTCAGGACGGCCAGACGCAGGACTGGACGAAGGAGTGGCAGTTCCAGTTCCGCGTGTGCGATGCCGCGGGCACCGCGATCCTCGCCCTCGACCGACCCGCGACGCCATCGGCGGGCCCGCCCCCGGCCGCGCCCTGAAACCCGCATCCTCGCTTTCCCCGCCGCTCTCCAAGGCCGTTCTTCCATGCCTCCCGTCCGCGCGAACCGCCGAGTGATCACGGCCGTCGTCACCGCGTGCGTCGCCGGGATCGCCGTCCCGGGAGTGGCGGCCGACTGGCCGGGGTTCCGCGGTCCCGCCGGCAGCGGCGTCGCCGTGGGGCCCGACCTGCCGGCGACCCTGTCGCGCGAGAACATCGCCTGGTCGGTGGAACTGCCGGGTCGCGGCCTGTCGGGCGCGATCGTCGCCGGCGACCGCGTGTTCGTGACCTGCTCGAGTGGGCCCGATCAGCAGCGGCTCCACGCGATCGCGCTCGACGCCTCCACCGGCCGCACGCTCTGGGAGCGGCAGTTCTGGGCGACGGGCCGCACCATGTGCCACGGCAAGACGAGTGTCGCGGCGCCGACGCCGTGCTGGCACGACGGCGGGCTCTACGCCCTCTGGTCGTCGAACGACCTCGTCTGCCTCGATCGGGACGGAGGGCTCGTGTGGTTCCGCGGACTCACCGCGGACTATCCCAACGTGAGCAACAGCCTCGGCATGACCAGTTCGCTCGTCGTCACGGACGGCACCGTCGTCGCGCAGGTGGAGAACGACAGCGAGTCGTACGCGCTCGGGATCGACGCGGCGACCGGCGAGAACCGCTGGCGCATCGACCGGCCGAAGGCGGCCAACTGGACGTCGCCCCTCGTCGTCTCGCCGGGTCTCGTCGCACTCCAGTCGAAGACCGGCCTCGACGTCGTGCGGACGACCGACGGAGGCGTGGCGTGGTCGTACGACGGGGGTGCCGCGACGATCCCCTCCGGCTGCGTGCTCGATGGCGTGCTCTACGTGCCCTCGCACGGCGTGACCGCCCTGGCGTCTCCCGACGGCGACGGCACGAAGCCGCGGCAGCTCTGGCGCTCGAGCCGGCTGAGTCCCGGCACGCCGAGCGCCGTCGCGGGCGGCGGTCGCGTCTTCGCCCTCGGCAAGGCCGACGTGCTCACCGCCGGTTCGATCGCCGACGGTGAACGACTCTGGCAGCTGCGGCTCCAGGGGCCGTTCAGCGCGACGCCCGCGATCGTGGGCGACCGGATGATCTGCGTGAGCGAGAAGGGGCTCGTGCAGATCGTGGACGTCGCCGGCGACGAGGGCCGCGTGCTCGCGACGCTCGACCTCGAGGACGAGGTGCTCGCCTCGCCTGCGGTGGCCGACGGCGCGGTCTACGTCCGCACCAACGCACGGCTCACGAAGCTCATCGCGCGGTGAGCGTCTTCCCGGCGTCGCGTTCCATGACCGCACCGACGACCGCCGGCCCCTCCCTTCCCGGTGCACGCGATCCGCGGCGCCTGCGATCGCAGCGCTGGTTCGCCCCGGACGATCTCCGCAGCTTCGGCCATCGCAGCCGCCTGCGGCAGATGGGCTACGCGGCCGAGGAGGCCGAGGGGCGGCCGGTCATCGCCATCCTCAACTCGTGGAGCGACCTGTCGCAGTGCCACACGCACTTCCCGGAGCGGGTGCGGGAGGTGAAGCGCGGCGTCTGGCAGGCGGGCGGGTTTCCGGTGGAGATCCCGGTGCTCGCCCTCTCCGAGATGTTCATGAAGCCGACGGCGATGCTCTACCGCAACCTGCTCGCGCTCGAGGCCGAGGAGGTGCTGCGGAGCCATCCGGTGGACGGCGCCGTGCTCATGGGGGGCTGCGACAAGACGGTCCCGGGGCTCCTCATGGGCGCGATCTCGGCCGCCCTGCCCGCGATCTTCCTGCCCGCGGGCCCCATGCTCGCCGGTCGCCACCGGACCGAGCGGCTCGGCAGCGGCACGGACGTGTGGAAGTATTGGGCGCAGCGCCAGGCGGGCTGTCTCGACGCGTGTGTCTGGCGGCAGCTCGAGGAGGGCATCGCGCGGTCCGCCGGTACGTGCATGACGATGGGCACGGCCTCGACGATGGCGGCCGTCACCGAGGCGCTGGGGATGTCCCTGCCGGGCGCGGCGACGATCCCCGCCGTCCACTCGGCCCACGCCCGGATGGCTGCGGCGTGCGGCCGCCGGATCGTCGACATGGTGTGGGAGGACCTGCGTCCCTCGCGGATCCTGTCCCCGGCGGCGTTCGACAACGCGATCGTCACCGACATGGCGCTCGCCGGCTCGACGAACGCCATCGTCCACCTGCTCGCGCTCGCCGGCCGTGCGGGCGTGCCCTTGGCGCTCGACCGCTTCGACGCGCTCTCGCGCACGACGCCCGTGCTCGCCAACCTCCGGCCCGCCGGGGAGTACCTCATGGAGGACTTCCACGATGCCGGCGGTGTGCCGGCACTCCTCTCGCGCATCGCCCACCTGCTCGACCTGCGATGCCTCACCGTGACCGGGCGGACACTCGGCGAGGGCATCGCCGGGGCCGAGGTGATCGACGACCGCGTGATCCTGCCGCTGGCCTCGCCGCTCTCCACGGCGGGCGGCACGTTCGTCCTGCGGGGCTCGCTCGCGCCGGACGGATGCGTGATCAAGCCGACCGCCGCCGAGCCGAGGCTGCGGACGCACGTCGGCCGCGCCGTCGTCTTCGATTCGTACTCCGACCTCAAGGCCCGGATCGACGACCCGTCCTCGGGCATCACGGCCGACGACGTGCTCGTGCTCCGACATGCCGGCCCGCTCGGGGCACCGGGCATGCCCGAGTGGGGCATGCTGCCGATCCCGAGGCCGCTGCTCGAGCGGGGCGTGCGGGACATGGTGCGCGTGTCGGACGCCCGGATGAGCGGCACGAGCTACGGCACCTGCGTGCTCCACGTCGCCCCGGAGG
>JBJTBO010000106.1:0-3789 GCA_046091445.1 Planctomycetaceae bacterium
GGCGCGAGCGACGAGCTCGGCTACGCCGCGGTCGAGCACGTCTGCACGGTGCACGACCTGCACGCGACGATGCTCCACCTCCTGGGCATCCGTCACGACGCGTTCAGTGTCAAGTTCCAGGGGCTCGACGCGAAGCTCACCGGTGTCGAGGGCGCGCGGGTGATCGAGGAGATCCTCGCATGAGCCGGCTCGCGCGGGCACGTGGGGGGGCGAGACGATCGACGCCCCCGTTCCATCCGGGTCTCCGGCGGCTCACCGTCACGGCGGGGGTCGTCCTCGCCGCCGCGCTCGCCCATGCCGACGTGCCGCAGCGGATCGACTTCGTGGAGCACGTGCAGCCGCTCCTCGCGGAGCACTGCACCCACTGCCACGGGCGTGACGCGGCGACGCGGCAGGGCGGCCTGCGGCTTGACGTGCGCGACGCCGCCCTCGCCGGGGGCGAGTCGGGCCTGGCCGCGATCGCCGTCGGCAGGCCCGCCGAGAGCGAACTCGTGCGCCGGATCCATGCCCGTGATCCCGGCGAGCGCATGCCGCCGCCGCACGAGAACAAGCCGCTCACGAGCGACGAGCGGGCGATCCTGGAGGCCTGGATCGCCGGCGGTGCGGAGTATGCGGGCCACTGGGCCTTCGAGCCGCCGCGGAAGGCGACCCCGCCGGCGGTGCCGGGCGTCACGCACCCGATCGACGCGTTCGTGCGCGGTCGGCTCGCCGCGCGCGGGGTGCTTCCCGCGCCGCAGGCCGACGACGCCACGCTCTGCCGCCGGCTCTGGCTCGACATCGTGGGACTGCCGCCGTCGCCCGCCGATATCGAGGCCTTCCGTCGTGACGGCTACGAGCAGACGGTCGAGCGGCTCCTCGCGAGCCCCCGGTATGGCGAGAAGTGGGCCCGTCACTGGCTCGACCTGGCGCGGTACTCCGACTCGAACGGCTACGAGAAGGATCTTCCCCGCGACATGTGGGCGTGGCGTGACTGGGTGATCGCGGCGTGCAACCGCGACCTGCCGTACGACCAGTTCGTGATCGAGCAGATCGCCGGCGACCTGCTGCCGAACGCGACGCAGGACCAGGTCGTGGCCACCGGATTCCTCCGCAACAGCATGCTCAACGAGGAGGGGGCGATCATCGCGGAGGAGTTCCGCATGGTCGAGATGTTCGACCGCATCGACTGCGTCGGCAAGGCGGTCCTCGGCCTGACGACGCAGTGCGCCCAGTGCCACTCCCACAAGTTCGACCCGCTCACGCAGGACGAGTACTTCGGGATGTTCGCCTTCCTCAACGACACGTACGAGGCGCGCTCCTACGTCTACACGCCCGAGCAGCAGCGGGCTCTCGCCGCAATCGGGTCGGAGATCGCCGCCGCCGAGGAGGAGATCCGGCGGCTGCGGCCGCACTGGCAGGCCGAGATGGAGGCGTGGGCCGCCGCCGCCGTGGCCCACCTGCCGGCGTGGACGCCGATCAGGATGGAGGAGATGCACTCGAACGGCCTGCTCACCCATCCCACGCAGCGGGCCGACGGCTCGATCCTGTCGATCGGCCATCGCGACGCGACGCACTTTTTCGACGGTCGCCCCGACCTCGGCGGCGTCACCGGACTGCAGCTCGAGGCGCTCACCGACGGCGACCTGTTCATGAACGGCCCCGGGCGCGACGACCGCTGGACGGTGGCCCGGCTGCAGGTGCAGGTGAAGAAGCCCGAGGCGACGGCGTGGGAGGACGTGAAGCTCGTGAACGCCACGGCCGACTTCTCCGAGCCGGAGCAGATGGTGCCGCGGCCGGGGTTCGATCCGAAGAAGGCCGCCGAGGCCAAGGACGGTCCGTCACCGACCGTGTCGGTCGGCCCCGTGGCGAACATGATCGATGCGGACGAGCATTCGGCGTGGCGTGCCGACCGCGGGCACCTCGTGAGGCACCAGCCGTCCGTGGCGGTGGTGCAGTTCGAGAAGCCGCTCGACCTGCCCGCCGGCACGCAGCTGAGGATCGTGCTCAAGGCGCAGGGCGGGCCCGGTGACATGCTCGGCTGCTGCCGCCTGAGCCTCACGAAGGATCCGTCGCCCGCCGCACCGCCCATCGACCACGGTGCGATCCTCGCCGCCCGCACGCCCGGCGCCGAGCGGACCGATGCCGACCGCACGGCGCTCTTCGGCGCGTGGCGCCGGTCGGTCCCCGACCTCGCGGCGTTGAACGCGCGGATCGCGGCCGCGTGGGCGAAGGCGCCGCACGCGCCGACGACCGTCATGCACGCGGCGTCCCGGTCGGCCGCGCGGCATCGTCCCACGCACCTGCTCGACCGCGGCGTCTGGAATCAGCCGAAGCACGAGGTCACGCCGCACGTGCCGGCCGGCCTGCATCCGCTCGTGGCGTCGGACGACCCGCCGCGGCTCGCCTTCGCGAAGTGGCTCGTCGATCCACGCTCGCCGCTGACTGCCCGCGTGGCCGTGAACCGGATCTGGCAGACGCTGTTCGGGGCGGGGCTCGTCGAAACGCCGGATGATTTCGGCACCCGCGCTCCCGTGCCCGAGCATCGCGACCTGCTCGACTGGCTCGCCGTGGACTTCATGGAAAAGGGCTGGAGCCAGAAGGAGGCGATTCGGCAGATCGTGATGAGCGACACCTACCGGCAGTCGTCGGCGGCCTCGGCCGACGCGATCGCCCGCGATCCGGCCAACCGGCTGCTCGCCCGCGGCCCGCGGTTTCGCCCCGAGGCGGAGGTCGTCCGTGATCTCGTGCTCGCGGTGTCGGGCCTGCTCACGGAGAAGGTGGGCGGCCCGAGCGTCTACCCGCCCGTGCCGAAGAACGTGCTCGAATTCAACTACGTGCAGATCGCCTGGCCCGAGGCGACCGGCCCCGACCGGTATCGCCGGTCGCTCTACACGTTTCGCCGCCGGTCGATGCCCGATCCGGCCCTTGGGAATTTCGACGCACCGACGGGAGACCTGTCGTGTGCCCGCAGGCTCAGGAGCAACACGCCGCTGGCCGCACTCACGGGGCTCAACGAGCCGGTCTTCGTGGAGGCGGCACGGGCCCTGGCGGTGCGTGCGCTGCACGAGGGCGGGGGCGACGACGCGAGCCGGATTGAGCGGGCCTTCCTTCTCTGCACGTCGCGAAAGCCCACGCCCGAAGAGACGCGTGAGCTTCTTGCGTTCCTCGATGCCCAGCGGAAGCGGCTCGCCGACGGCTGGCTCGACGCCCGATCGATCGCCGCCGGCGATCCCGAAAAGCTACCGAAGCTGCCTGCGGGCGCGACCCCGCAGGACGCCGCCGCGTGGACGCTCGTCTCGCGGGTGCTTTTGAACCTCGACGAAACCGTCACGAAAAACTGAGGCACGCCATGAACCTCGACCCACACGTGCATTCTGCCCGGGCCCGGCTGCTCTCCCGCCGCTGGTTCTTTGGCGACTGCGGCGTCGGCCTCGCCGGCATCGCGGCCGGGGCGATCGCTGCACGGGAATCGGCGGCAGGCCTCGCGCCGCCGAAGCCGCTGGCGGTGAAACCGCCGCACTTTGCCCCGAAGGCGAAGCGGGTCGTCTACATGTTTCAGGCCGGGGCCCCGAGCCACCTCGAGCTCTTCGACGTCAAGCCTGAGCTCGCCAAGCACGACGGCAAGCTCCCGCCGGCCGACCTGCTCAAGGGCTACCGCGCGGCCTTCATCAATCCGAACTCGGCGCTCCTTGGCCCCAAGTACAAGTTTCAGCCGTACGGCAAGTCGGGCATCGAGATGAGCGAACTCGTTCCGCATATCGGCGGGATCGCCGACGAGATCTGCCTCGTCCGCTCGATGCAGACCGACGC
>JBJTBO010000107.1:0-7944 GCA_046091445.1 Planctomycetaceae bacterium
AGTTCGTCCGCCGTCATCTCACCGAACCGGATCAGCGTCGGCGTGGCCACGTCGTGCGGGCCCACCCTGCCTTCGCCCTGCACGGTGATCCAGCCGCTGGCGCCCGCATCCTTGATCGTGATCCTCGCACCCGGCTCGAGCGTCAGCTCCTTCGCGCTGAAGAGCTGCTGGCCGTCGACGTGGCCGTACACGATCCAGCGGTCGGTGGCACCCTTGTCGCTTCGCTTCTCGTCCACGATGGGCGCGAGGAAGTTGCTCTCCTTGTAGTGCGTGTCGACGTTCTTCTCCCAGTCGAGCTGGCCGATGATGAAGTCGAGGTCGTGGTGCTTCTCCTTGGGCATGTCCTTGACGAGCAGGCTCCAGGGCACGGCACGCCCCTCGACGAGCGACTGGAACATCGCGAACACGTCACTGCCCCACTGCGGCTCGTAGGTGAGCAGCGAACCCGGGGCGTGCAGCACCCCCGGCGGGATCAGCCACCCGGTGCCCCGCTCGAGTCGGTAGGCCTTCGACAGGCCGAGGATCCCGTTGTCCCCCTTGTTCCAGTTCTCGAGGCAGCGACGCAGGTCGGCCTTCGTCGTGCCCGGCTCGAGGCCCATGAACGTGTAGGGAAAATGGTTGTCGCAGTTGTTGTACTGCGGCGGGAAGTCGTAGCTCGCGGGTTTTCCTTCCTGGCCGCCGAGCTTCGCGTCGGCCGACGACTGGTGCATGTGGTGGGGAATCGGCCCCATGTTGTCGAAGAACTTCGAGTACACGGGCCACTTCTTGTGGCGTTCCCAGATGCGAGAGCCGACGAGCCTCGCGCCCCCCTCGGCCACCGCATCCCGCAGGAGAAACCGCTCGCCTTCGAAGACGCACCACGAGAGTCCCTCGTCCGGCACGCGGCCCTCGTTCGCCGCCTCCGTCGTGCTGGCGAACCAGCGTTCGTCGATGCCGCCACGGTCGAGACCGTAGGCGTAGTAGTCGTCCGGATGGAGTCGCACCCGCTTGCCGGGGTGAAGGAAACTGCGTGGCACCCAGGTGGGGGACAGGCGGAGCATGCCCTTGCCGGCGTCGAGGGCGCGGCCGCGGGCGGCGCCGACGTTCTTCGCGTGCGGGAGCAGGGCGGAGGTCTTCGACGGGGTGACGTTGGGCATACGGGATGGCTTCCGCGGGCTGGGAGTTCGGCGCGTGGGGGATCGGGGCTGGCGGACCGGAACGAGTCACCCCAGATCCGACCACCGGAGGCACCGTTGTACGAATCCCGAAAATGTGCCGCAAGCAGCAGCGTTTCCCGACGGCGGGGCCGTCGCCGCGAGGTCACACGTGGGCTCGAATCGCCTCGGCGAGGCGCCTGACCGAGAGCGGCGCCGACCCCTCCGCCTTGTTGTTGATCGTGATGAAGACGTCGCGGCCGGTCGCGACGCACCGCCGTGCGAGCCCCGCAAGCGCGGTCCTGCTCGATACGTCCTCCTCCACGAGCCGATCGAACGGGAAGTAATCGGCCCGCGCCTCCTCGTAGCCCCGGCCGGCGTGCAGGTTCCAACGGGCGACGAGGGGCCACGTGCAACCCGGCCGGTCCAGTCCGAATGTCGTCGCCTGCGCCGTGGCGGGGGGCATCCGCGCGTGGATCGCCAGGCACGGCACCGCTCCCGCATCGGCGAGCGCCACGCCGCACGCGGCCGTCACCAGTTCGGGATCACGAAACTCCGCCGCGTAGAGGGGGCCGCGTGGGAGTGATCCGAGAAAGGCGGCAATCCGCGTGACGACCCGAGCCGGTGTGGCGAGAAGCCGACGGCCGAGTGGGGGAAACTGGAAGACGAGCGGGCCGGCCGTCCCGCCGAGTCCGGCCATGGCCGGCTGGACGAAGGTCGTCGCCGCCGCGTGGGCGTCGAGAAAGGTCGGATTGTCCCGCATGGCCCCTCCCGTCCCCCCGCGGATCACGGGATCGGTGAAGGCCGACGGCGCCTTGACGACGAAGCGAAACGACGCCGGCACCTGCGATGCGTACCGTGCGAATTCGTCCTGGGAGAGCGGCGCGTAGAACGTGCGATCGAGGCTCACCGTGCGAAACAGGGGACAGGCCGCGTAGGCGGGCAGCCCCGCTCGCGCGAGTCGCTGCTCCGATTCCGGTCGTCCGTCGCGCGCGGCGTAGACGAGGCCCGTCCATCCGGGGAACGACCAGCTGGACGTCCCCAGACGGATGCCCGACGGCAGGACCGCGGCGAGTGCGGCCAGGTCGTCCTCGATCGTCACCGGTTCCACGGCCGCGACCGGACGCCTCGACCGCGACGCGTCCCGACGGCCGTCTGGCACGTCGTCGTCGAACAGCGACAACTGGCCGCGGCTCATGCCGGATGTCCCATCGATGGGCCGATGTGTCGTGAGGCAGGCTCCCTGCGGAGTCTACCGCCCCGGTCCGCGGCGGCCGGCATGCCGACAGAGTGTCCGGTCACCGACCACGCGATGTCTCGCCGGTCGGCCATCGGACCGCCCGCCGATGTCGTGCCCGGAGACATGCCGGCGTAGCATTGCGTCCGCGGGGGCAGGGAACGTCGAACCGATGCATCTCGACATCCGGGGCGAGCGCGCCGTCCCTTCCGCCCGTCGTCTCGGGGGCGGCTTCGTGACCAGACGGCGGGGACCGCGCGTCCGCGTCGGAACGCTCGCGTATGAGCCGTGTGAGCGGCGGCTGACCCTCGACGGACGTGCGGGGGTGCCGGCCTACGACGTCGGCAGCCCCGCCGTCGGCGATGGGTGGGTGGATCCCGGCGCCGGCAGCGACGTCGCGGCCGGCGCGACCCGCGAGACGGCCCTGCGCACGGTCACCGAGGCGTGGCGGCGCATCCCGGTGAGCGTCCCGTTGACGACCGGAGTGCGCATCAACCTGGCCGCCGGCACCTACGCGACCGACGACGTGCCCGTCTACTGGGAACGGCGGCTCGGCACGCGCGATGCCCCGATCGTGGTGCGCGCCGCCGATGGCGTGGGGACGGCTCGACTGCCGACGGTGAACGTGTTCGGCTGCACCCACCTGCGGTTCGACGGCCTCCACATCTCGGCGGGGGGCGGCGACGTGCTGCACTTCGAGGCCTGCACCCACGTGCTCCTGAAGGACACGACGGTCCAGGGGCTCGGCGCGATCGCGACCTATGCCGTGCCTCAGGAGACGCTCAAGGTCAACCAGTGCCAGCACGTCTACATCGAGCGCTGCGACATCTCCGGCGCATGGGACAATGCCATCGACTTCGTCGCCGTCCAGTACGGCCACGTCGTCGGCACACGCGTCCATCGGGCCGGCGACTGGGCGATGTATGCCAAGGGAGGCTCGGCGCATCTCGTGATCGCGGGCAACGAGTTCTTCGATGCCGGCACCGGAGGCTTCACCGCCGGACAGGGTACGGGATTCGAGTTCATGGTGGCCCCGTGGCTGCGGCACGAGGCCTCGCACATCACCTTCGTCGACAACGTGATCCACGATGTCGAGGGCGCCGGGATGGGGGTGAACGGTGGCTTCGAGATCCTCATGGCCCGCAACGTGCTGTACCGCGTCGGCGCCCGCAGCCACGTCTTCGAGGCGGTGCACGGCCTGCGGAGCTGCGATGGCGACGTCGCGACCTGTTCGCGGTTTCTCGCCGCCGGCGGTTGGGGAACGTCCGTCCCGGGTCGCGAGGAGCCGATTCCCAACGAAAACGTGTTCATTGTCGGCAACGTCGTGCTCAATCCCGACGGCCACGCGAGCCGCTGGCAGCACCTCACCGTCGCGGCCCCGCGCGCGCCGTCACCCGCTTCGAACATCCCGTCGCCGGCCCGGGCCGACGTCGGCCTCTTCCTGCGGGGCAACGTCATCTGGAATGGTCCGGCCGATCATCCGCTCGGCGTCGAATCACCGATGCTCGCGGACGATATCCGAGCCCACAATGCCATCAACACGCTGCGCCCGAGGCTCGTCGATCCCGCACGGGGCGACTACCGGCTTGCGTCCGACTTCGTGATGCCCGAGGTCGGTGACGTGCCTGGGATGCCGGCGCTGCCGCCGGCGGGCGGCGGACCGTCCCCCGAGCCAACCGACCCGCCCGTCGTGCCCGTGACGCCGGGGCCCCCAGCCCCTCTGGATCCACCAGGCGAACCGGCCGATCCGGTCCCTGCCGCCCCGCGCATCAACACGGTGCTCCTGCCGGCCGCCGGCACCTACCGCGCCGGACAACGCATCGAGATCCGGCTGGTCTTCAGTGAGGCGGTGCGGGTGCGCGGCGCGCCCCGTCTCGCACTGGTGGTCGGCGGGCTGACACGAGCCGCCGTCTACCGTGCGGGATCGGGGGGCGACACGCTCACCTTCACGTACACCGTGACGCGGCGCGATCGCGACCTCGACGGCGTGTCGCTGGCGTCGCGGATCCGAATGCCGAGAGGCGCGGCCATCCGCGGCCCTTCCGGGCTGCTTCAGGCCGCCGCCTTCGGCGCCGTCGACGCCCTCGACATCCTCGTCGATGGTCGGCCGGTCACGCGCCGTGGGTGACGTGCGGATCGCACGACACGCCCGTCGCGCCCCTCAGCCGACCGGATCGTCGAGTTCGACGAGCGTCGCCTCGGCCACGTCGGGAACCATCTCGTCGTCGTCTCCGTCCCGTGGGTCGGCACAGCGGACGTAGGCCACGAGGGCGTTCTTCTCGCTCTCCGAGATCTCCCCCTGGAGGTAGCCGTCGACGATCTGCACGAGGGGCATGGCCGTGCCGACGTCTCCACCCGCGGGAGACCGCAGTTCCATCCGCCTCCGGACGTAGCGTTCGCACAGATCGAGCAGTTCGTCGCGGTGCATGAGATCCTCCGCAGGCATCCTCGCCACAGGAGTCGCCGACCGACCGGGCGGTCGTTCTCCATCCTACGCATCCGTGCCCCGTTTGGTTCGCCGGCCGCCCGTGATTCACACATTTCTCGCAATGATCCCCGGCCTCGCGGCCGTGACGTGCCGGTCACGATCCGGCGCGACCAGCGACGCGACCTGCGGTATGCTCCTGGGGTGAATCTGCTCGCCTTCGGCATCGCGGCCGGACTCACCGCCGCGTGCTTCAGTTCGCTGTCCTACCTCGTCTCGCGGCATCACGGCACGCGGCGGCCCGGGGGCAGCCGCAGGCTGCTCGCCCTGGCCCACGTCCTCATGGCGGTGGCCTGCGTGCCCGCCTTCCTGGTCGCGGTACCCAAGGGCGTGCCCGTCACCGCCGTGCTCACGCCGGCCGTGTGGCAGGCCTGTCTCGTGTCCACGGCCGCCTACTTCGTGGGCACGGCCTGCGTCTTCCACGCCCTGACGCGGGCCGACGCATCACGGCTCTCGCCGCTGCTCGGGCTCAAGGTCGTCGCGCTGGCCCTCATCGTCTCGTGCGTGCTCGGCCAGCGGCTCGACTGGCGGCAGTGGGCCGCCGTCGCCCTGTGCGGTGTCGCCGCGTTGATGCTGCAACGCGGCGGTGCCGACCTGCCCGCCCGCGCCTTCGCCGTCGTGGTGGTGAGCTGCGTGCTGTTCGCGATCGCCGACCTCGGCATCATCGCGATGATCGACGCCGTGCAGCAGGCGGTGTCGATCGGCCGGGTGCGGGCGGGCGGCGTCGCGCTCGCGCTCACGTACGTCGTGGGGGGCGTGGTGATGCTGCCGCTGGTGGTGGCCGAGTACGGCCGACCCCAGCCCCCGGTCGCCGGTGACTGGCTAGCGGCCGCGCAGTACGCGGCGACCTGGCTCGTGGCCATGCTCGGCCTCTACTCGTGCTACGGCGCCGTCGGCGTCGTGCTCGGCACCGTCCTGCAGTCGACGCGGGGCGTGATGTCGGTCGGGATCGGGGCGGTGCTCGCGCACCTCGGCTGGCACGACCTGGAGAGCCGCGTCGACCGCAGCATGCTCCTCAAGCGTTTCGCCGCCGCCCTGCTCATGACCGCGGCCGTCGCGATCTACGTCGGCAACGGGTCGTGACCGCGCGAGGGGAACGATGGAGCTCTTTTCACGATCCGAGGATCCCGTCGGCATGCTCGTCGCCGATCTAAAACGACTCGCGGCCGCGCTCGAGGGCGACCTGCTCGTCGATGACCTCGCGCGGACGATCTACGCGACCGACGCCTCGGAGTACCAGGAGCGGCCCCTGGCCGTCGCGATCCCGAGGACCGAGGCCGACGTCTGCGCGCTGGTCCGCTTCGCGGCCGAGCGTCGCATCGGCCTCGTGCCCCGCGGCGCGGGCACGTCCCTGGCCGGTCAGGTCGTCGGCGGCGGGATCGTCGTCGACCTCGCACGGCACCTCGATCGCATCCTCGCGCTCGATGTCGAGCGGCGGCGCGTGCGCGTGCAGCCGGGCGTCGTCCGCAACGAGCTCAACCGCTTCCTCGCGCCGCACGGCCTGTTCTTCGGTCCCGAGACCTCCACCGCGTCGTGGGCCACGATCGGCGGGATGGTGGGGAACAACTCCTGCGGCTCCAACTCGATCGCCTACGGCTCCACCCGCGATCATCTCGTCACGGCGCGCGGCTTCCTGGCCGACGGCTCGGAGGTGACCTTCGGCCCGCTCGACGCGGCCGCCTTCGCGGAGAAGTGTGCCGGTCCCGACACGCTCGAGACGAGGATCTACCGCACGATCCGCGAGGTGCTCGGCGACGACGCGAACCGCCGGCTCGTCCGCGAGTCGTTCCCGCGGCCGGAGGTCACCCGCCGCAATACCGGCTACGCGCTCGACGCCCTGATGGACGCGGCCTGCCTCGATCCGGCGAGCACGGCCGACTGCAACGTGTGCCGGCTCCTCGCCGGATCGGAAGGCACCCTCTTCGTGGGCGTCGAGTTCGAGCTCAACCTCATCCCGCTCCCGCCGCCCGGGGAACTGCTCTGTGTCCACTGCCGGTCGGTCGACGAGGCGCTCCGCGCGACGCTCGTGGCCATGCGGGCCCGGAGCGGTCCGGACGCCCTGCGGGCGACCTCCGACGCGCCGGTGCAGCTCACGGGCTGCGAGCTGATCGACGACAAGATCCTCTCGTGCACCAAGGACAACGCCGAGCAGGCCCGCAACCGCGCCTTCGTGGTGGGCGAGCCGGGTGCCGTGCTGGTGGTGGAGATGAAGCACGTCGACCGCGCTCGCGTCACCGCCGCGCTCGACGCCGTCGAGGCCGACCTCCGGGCGGCCGGGCTCGGCTACGCGTTTCCGCGGCTCGCCGGCGCCGAGGCCAATGCCGTGTGGGAACTGCGCCGGGCCGGCCAGGGGCTCGTCAACAACCTGCCGGGCGACGCCAAGCCCCGGGAGATCGTCGAGGACACGGCCGTCGCGGTCGAGGATCTGCCCGCCTACATCGCGGAGTTCGACCGTCAGCTCGCGGAGAAGCACGGCATCGACTGCGTCCATTACGCCCACGCCGGGGCCGGCGAGCTGCATCTGCGTCCGCTTTTCGACCTGCGGAGCCCCGCGGGACTGCGGATGTTCCGCGACGTGGCCACCGACGTGGCCGCGCTCGTGCGGACGTACCGGGGGAGCCTCTCCGGCGAGCACGGCGACGGTCGGCTGCGGGGTGAGTTCATCCGATCGATGGTCGGCGACGCGTGCTACCGCCTCATCGAGGCGGTGAAGCGGGCCTTCGATCCGCACGGCATCCTCAAGCCCGGGAAGATCGTCGACACGCCGCCGATGGATACGCGCCTGCGGATCGTGCCGGGCGAGGCCGAGCCGCGGTACGAGACCGTGTTTCGCTTCGCCGACACCGGCGGCGTGCTCCGGGCCGCGGAGAAGTGCACCGGCGTGGGGCAGTGCCGCAAGTCGCACCTCATCGGCGGGACGATGTGCCCGAGCTACATGGCGACGCGGGACGAGCGCGACACGACGCGGGCCCGGGCGAACGTCCTGCGTCATGCACTCGCCGGCCCCCGCGACGCCGCCGATCCATGGACGCGTCCGGAACTGGCCGGGGTGATGGATCTCTGCCTGTCGTGCAAGGCGTGCAAGAGCG
>JBJTBO010000108.1:0-7069 GCA_046091445.1 Planctomycetaceae bacterium
CCCTCGCTGCCAGCCCGCGGCCCGGTCGAGTACGAGCCCGCCACCCGGTTCCTTCGCATCGGCCGAGTGGCACTCGAGGCAGTGCGCGACGAGCACCGGCCGGATCCGGCTCTCGAAGAACGCGACGTCGGCGGCCGCCGGGGGGGGCGCGGGGGGCGGGGGCCGGGGGGGCCCCCGGCGCCCCCCCGGGCGGCCGCCGACGTCGCGTTCTTCGAGAACCGTATCCGCCCGGTGCTCGTCGCGCACTGCCTCGAGTGCCACTCGGCCGATGCGAAGGAACCGGGTGGCGGGCTCGTACTCGACCGGGCCGCGGGCTGGCAGCGAGGGGGAGACAGCGGTCCGGCCATCGTGCCCGGTGACAGCGCCGCGAGCCTGCTCATGGCGGCGCTGCGATCCGAGTCGCTCGAGATGCCTCCTGCCGGCCGGCTTCCCGAGGCGGTCGTCGCCGACTTCGCGCGCTGGATCGCTCAGGGCGCCGCCGACCCGCGGGACGAGTCGATGCCGGAGGCACTCGCCCGCACAGGCGACGGCGAGATTGACTGGGAGGCGGCACGGGCGTTCTGGTCGTTCCAGCCGCCGCGTCATGCGGCTCCTCCGACGGTCGCCGACGCGTCGTGGCCGCGCGAGTCGATCGACCGCTTCGTGCTCGCGGCGCTCGAGCAGAAGGGTCTGCGGCCCTCGGCCGACGCCCCGCCGGCGGCGCTCCTGCGGCGGGTGGCCTTCGACCTCACGGGCTTGCCGCCGTCGCCCGACCTCGTGGCGGCCTTCGTCGCCGATCCATCGCCCGCCCACCTCGCGCGGATCGTCGACGAGATGCTCGTCTCGCGCGCCGCCGCCGAGCATCAGGCCCGACACTGGCTCGACGTGGCCCGATACGCCGACAGCAACGGCAGCGACTTCAATGCCACGTTCCACGACGCCTGGCGCTACCGCGACTTCGTGATCCGCGCGTGTGCCGACGACATGCCCTTCGACCAGTTCGTCGTGCGGCAGATCGCCGGCGACCTGCTCGAGGCGGCCGATGACGACGAGGCCGCGGACAACCTCGTGGCCACCGGCTTCCTCATGGTCGGCACGAAGATGCTCAGCGAGCGCGACAAGGCGAAGCTCGAGATGGACGTCGTCGACGACATGATCGACACCTGCGGCCGGGCCTTCCTCGGCCTCACGCTCGGCTGCGCGCGGTGCCACGACCACAAGTTCGACCCGGTGCCGACGGAGGACTACTACGCCCTGGCGGGCATCTTCCGCAGCACGCAGGTGCTCGACGGCGAGAGCCAGAAGTACGTGAGCACGTGGGTGAAGCGGCCGCTCCCGGTCGAGCCGGCGCATGCGGAGTCCGTGGCCCGCTACGAGGCACGGCACAAGGAGACGACGGGGGCGCTCAAGGCCGCACGCACGCGACGGGACGGCGAGAAGGCCGCCGCGGCGGCCGCCGCCGGAGCGATCGTCTTCGACGACGCCCAGGCCACCCGCGAGGGAACCTGGCAGGCGTCGACGTACACCCGCCCGTTCCACGCCGCCGGCTACGTGCACGACGGCAATCGCGACAAGGGCTCGTGCCGGATCGTCTTTCCGGGGCCGTCGAAGGCGGGCACGTATCGCGTGCGGATCGCCTACACGCCCGGGTCGAATCGCGCCTCGAACGTGCCCGTGGAGGTCGTGCTCGACCAGAACACCCGACACGCCTTCGTCGTCGACCAGCGGCGTGCACCCGGCATCGCACCGTTCTGGCATGAGCTTGGCGAATTCCACTGCGCCGATCCGGAGGCGACGAAGGTGGTGATCGCGAATGCGGGCACCGACGGATACGTGCTGGCAGATGCGGTGGCCTACGTGGCGGTCGGCGGCGCTCCCGATCGCCCTGCCGACGAGGTGGAGGCCGAGGAGGCGCGGCAGGCGCGGCTGGCGGCGGCCGAGGCGGAGGTGAAGCGAATCGAGGCGGAGCTCGCATCGCTCGAGGCGGACAAGCCGCCGCCGCTGCCGATGGCCATGGCGGTGCGGGAGGCGAAGCACATCGGCGACGCCTTCGTCTGCGTGCGTGGCGAGGTGGACAACCGGGGGCCCGAGGTGCCGCGAGGGTTCCTGCGGATCTGCTCGGCGGGTCCGGCCCAGCTGCCCGCCGATCGCAGCGGCCGGCTGGAGCTCGCCCGCTGGCTCACCGATCCCGACAATCCGCTCGCGGCCCGCGTGATCGTCAATCGCATGTGGATGCACCTCTTCGGCGAGGGCCTCGTCCGCACGGTGGACAACTTCGGCGTGCAGGGGGAGCGTCCCACGCACCCGGAGCTGCTGGACACGCTCGCCGTCGAGTTCGTGCGCGACGGCTGGTCGATCCGCCGGCTCGTCCGCCGACTCGTCCTCACCCGCGCCTACGCGCAGTCGTCGGCGTCTCCCGCCCCGGCGGCCGCCGGCGCGGCGGACCCGCTCCTCGTCGATCCGGAGAACCGGCTGCTCTGGCGGGCGCACCGCAAGCGGGTGCCGGCCGAGGCGCTTCGCGACACGCTGCTCGTGGCGGCCGGGATCCTCGATTCGTCGCCGTCGGTCGCGCCGCTGGCCGGCTTCGGCACGCTCGTCACGCAGAACGTGGCGACGCCCGGCGACGTGAAGGTGGAGGCGACCACGCGGCGCAGCGTCTACCTGCCCGTGATCCGTGGCATGGTGCATCCGCTGCTCGTGACGTTCGACTTCGCCGACCCCGACCTCATCGTGGGCCGGCGGGAGTCCACCAACGTGCCGGCGCAGGCGCTGACGCTGCTCAACAACCCCGAGGTGATCGCCTGGTGCACGCGGATCGCGGAGCGGATCAGGTCCACGGCACAGGATGACGAGGCGCGGGTGCGGCTCGCCTATCGCCTGCTCGTGCAGCGCGAGCCGGACGCCGAGGAGGCCGCATGGGTGACGGCCTACGTGCAGGCCGATCGGGCCGGCGACGCCGAGTCGGCAGCGGGCGTCGGCCGCTGGACGCGGGCGGTGCAGGCGCTCGTCGCGAGCACGGAGTTTCGGTTCGTGGACTAGCGCGATGCGGGGATCGGTTCGGTGGCACGCTCGTGAGATGAGGTGGATGATGATCCCAGGGACGATGCCCGCACGTGAGCCCGGCTGCACGAGGCGCGGCTGGCTCGAGTCGTCGGCGTGTGGCTTCGGGATGCTCGCGCTCGCCGACCTCCTCGCCCGCGATGGCGTGAACGGCGTCGCCCGCGGTGCGAACCTTCCCGCCGCGCCGTCCGCCGGTCCGCTCGCCGTGCGGCCGACGCACATGCCGCCGCGGGCCAAACGGGTCATCTTCCTCTTCATGCACGGCGGCCCCAGCCATGTCGACACGTTCGACTACAAGCCGGAGCTCGCGAGGCGCGACGGCCAGAGTTATGACGGGCGGATGCCTTCGCAGAGCGACGCGAAGCCCGTGCTCATGGCGAGCCCCTGGGCGTTCCACCGGCGGGGTGAAAGCGGGCTCTGGGTGAGTGACCTCCTGCCGCACATGGCGGGCGTCGCCGATGACCTCTGCGTGGTGCGCTCGGTGCACAGTCGCGGCCAGTCGCACGGCCAGGCCGTCGGCATGATCCACACCGGCAGCGACAGCCTCGTGCGGCCGAGCGTCGGGTCGTGGATCAGCTACGGCCTCGGCACCGAGAACGCCGACCTGCCCAGCTACGTCGCCATCAGCCCGGCGAGCGCGCACGGCGGACCCCGCAACTACGGTGCGGCGTTTCTCCCGGCGATCCATCAGGCCACCGTCGTCGGAGCCAACGGCCGTCTGGGCGATGGACGGATCGCCGACCTCCTGCCACCGGACGGACGTGCCGACACGGTGGATCGCGAGCAGCTCGACCTCCTGAGGCGGCTCAACCGGCGGCACCTCGACCGCAGCGGCCCCGATGCCGGCATCGAGGGGGCGATCGAGGCGTACGAGCTCGCCTTCCGCATGCAGCGTGCGGCGCCCGAGGTGCTGCGGATCGACGACGAGCCGGAGCACGTGCGGCGGCTCTACGGCTTCGGCGACAAGGAGACCGACAACTTCGGCCGCCAGTGCCTGCTCGCGCGGCGGCTCGCCGAGGCGGGCGTGCGGTTCATCCAGGTGTCGAGCGGGAACGTCTGGGATCAGCACGGCAAGCTCCGCGAGGGGCATGCCAAGAACGCGCTTGCCACCGACCGCCCGATCGCGGGTCTCATCCGCGACCTCAAGGCCCGCGGCATGCTCGATGAGACGCTCGTCGTGTGGGGCGGCGAGTTCGGCCGCACGCCGGTCGTCCAGGGGAGTGACGGTCGCGACCATAATCCGCACGGCTTCACGGTGGTGCTCGCCGGCGGCGGCACGCGGCCCGGCCATGCCCACGGCGAGACCGACGACATCGGCTACTACGCCGCGGTCGATCGCGTGCACATGCACGACCTCCATGCGACGATGCTGCACCTCCTGGGGCTCGACCACGAGCGGCTGACCTTCCGCTACGCGGGCCGGGACTTCAGGCTCACCGACGTGGCCGGTCGCGTCGTCCCCGGGGTGGTCGCCTGATCCTCGACGCGGACCCAGCGTGATCGACGGCGCCGAGAGTCCCGACGCGGTCGTTGCGCACGTCCGGAGCGGGATGCACGTCTTCATCCACGGTGCGGCGGCGACGCCGACGCCGCTCGTGGAGGCCCTCGCGCGGCGGACCGACCTCGAGGACGTCACGCTCTGGCATCCCCACCTCGAGGGGCCGGTGCCATGGACCGAGCCCGCATGTGCCGGCCGCTTCCGTTCGGTGTCGCTCTTCACTGACGCGAACCTGCGCGACGCCGTCGCCGAGGGGAGTGCTGATTTCGTGCCGATCTTCCTCTCCGACATTCCGGCGCTTTTCACCAGCGGTCGGGTCCGGCTCGACGCGGCGATCGTGCAGATGTCGCCCCCCGACCGGCACGGTCTCTGCTCGCTCGGCACGTCGGTCGACGCGGCACGTGCGGCGGTCGATACCGCGCCGCTCGTGCTCGCCGAGATCAACGCGAGGCTGCCCCGCACGCATGGGCCGGCGGCGTTGCCCTTCGGGCGAGTGGCGGCCTTTTGTGCGACCGACCGGCCGCTGCACGAGCGGGAGCGGCGGCCGCCGAGCGAGGTGGAGCGGAGGATCGGTGGCCATGTGGCCGACCTCGTCGTCGACGGCGCCTGCGTGCAGATGGGCATCGGCGGCATTCCCGACGCCGTCGGAGAACATCTCCGTGTGAATCCCGAGATCGTGCCGCTCGTCGAGGCCGGTGTGATCACGAATCGTCTCAAGGCGATCCACCCGGGCCACATCGTCACGAGCTTCGTGGCGGGCACGCGCCGGCTCTTCGACTTCGTGGCGGACAATCCGCTCGTCGAGTTCCACCCGTGCGATCGCACGAACGACACGCTCGCGGAGCGTGCCAGGCTGCTCGTCGAGATCGCGCACCCCGATTTTCGAGGCGATCTCCGCGCGGCGGCGTCCTCCAGGCGGTATTTTACGTAGCTGCGATCGGGGTCCGCACCGGCCGTCGGAGTCGCACGTGGGTCGTCCGGCGCGCAGCGACGCCCGCGTGTTCGTGCAGGGAGGTTCCGGAAGGTCAACGGCGACGCCGCTCGATCCCGCGCCGATCTTCGCCCACTTTCGGGGCTGTCACGGCACGGAGCTGCTCACGGCCGCGGTCTGCCATCTCGGGATCTTCGAGCGGGTGGGTGAGTCGGGCCGATCGACCGCTGAGCTGCAGGCCGAGCTCGGATTCGCGGACCGGCCGCTCCGCGGCTGTCTCACGGCGCTTCGGGCGATGGGTCTCCTGACCGAGCACGGCGGCGTCGTGCGGCTCACGCCCCTGGCGGACCGGTTCCTCGTGCGCGGGCGACCGGGTTTCGTCGGCGACTACATGGGGCTGGCGGCCGAGAGCCCGGGGACGCTCGAGATGGTGCGGCTCCTGCGCGCCAATCGGCCCCTCAACGCCGACTCGTCCGATACGGGCGCCGCCTTCGTCTTCCGCGAGGGTCTCGAGTCCGCCATGGAACAGGAGGCCGCGGCACGCCGACTCCCGCTCGCCCTCGCCGGACGGGCTGCGTGCGTGGCGCCGGTGCTCGCCCGGGTGATCCCCCCGATGCCGAAGGCGCGGATCCTCGACGTCGCGGCCGGGTCGGGCATCTATGCCTACGAGATGCTCGCGGCCCATCCGGGCATGACCGCCGTACTGCTCGATCGCCCGGAGGTGCTCAAGGTGGCACGGGAGGAGGCGGCCCGCCGCGGGCTGACCGGCCGCGTCGAGTTCGTGGCGGCCGACATGTTCACCGACGACCTGCCTGGCGGGTGCGACGGGGTGCTGCTCTCGAACGTGCTGCACGACTGGGATGTCCCGGAGTGTCGCACGCTCGTCGGCCGGGTCGCGGCATCCCTCCCGCCGGGCGGACAGGTGTGGATCCACGACGTGTTTCTCGACGACGACCTCGGCGGACCGCTGGAGATCGCCCTCTATTCGGCGGCGCTCTTCACGCTGACCGAAGGCCGGGCGTATTCGGCGGCCGAGTATCGCGGCTGGCTCGCCGCGCACGGCCTCGAGGCGGCTCCCGCGGTCGCGCCCACCCTCGCGCACTGCGGCCTCTTGTCGGCGATTCGGCCTGGCTGAATCGCCCGGATCCGTGCGTCCGGGGTTCTACCGGTGAAAAGCCCGGGTTGCGCTGGCCCACCCTTCATTCCAGGGCCGCAGTGGCCGTGGTCATGCACCGGACATGACCAGACCCCTCCCGTAAATTGTTTGTACCCCATCAAGACGGGTGCCTCCGTCGGGGTGTTGGCGGCGGCTTCGCTCGTTCACCGGCGATACCTGCCGGCGGGGCGACGTCACTGCGATGTGGCGAGATCGAGCACGGCCTGCGTCAGGTCCCCATCGAGACCGGTTTCGGGGTCGGCCAGGAAAAAGTGGCAGTCTGGATAGGCGCCGGGCGCGTGCGAGGCGAGGTCGGCGTCCCGACCGTCGTCCAGGATGACGAGCCGGTCATTGGCCGCGTCGTTCTGGTCTACCCACCGGCGGATTTCGGTCCAGCGTGCGGCCGCGAGGTCGGGTGTCACGCCGATCCACTCCGGGATTCCAT
>JBJTBO010000109.1:0-4951 GCA_046091445.1 Planctomycetaceae bacterium
ACACCGCCTGGGCGGCCGGCCGGCAGCCGGCCGCGCGTCCCCCAGCGTATGACGGGGGTGCCGGGCGGCCGGCGGCCCGTGATGCTGCCGATGTGCTTCGCGGCCTGGGTGGCGGTGAGCATCACTGCGCACCCCCGATCATCTTGTCGGGCTGGGTGCGCGAGTGGTCGCGCAGGTACTGCCGCAGTGCCTCGATGTGCAGCGGCGTCCAGCGCCGGAGGTTTCCAGATCGCGGCGGCCGTGACAGGCTGCCGACCGCGATCGCGGCGTAGATCATCCGCCGCGAGCAGTACCAGCCCTCGGCTCGCAAGAGCGCGAGCAGGTGGGTCGTGGTCAGGCGGGGCTGGGAAACGGCACTAGCAGTGCCGGTGGCGCGGCGGGAGCCGCGAGAGGAGTCGCGAGCCATCGACGGACGTCGGCCATGACGGACGGGCTGCGCAGGCCGCCAGAGCGGCTTGCGTGTTGCTCGTCATCGTCTCGACCGATCGTTCTCCAGCGGGTCGTTGCCTCCTGGCTGACCCTATGTTGGAGTGTGCCGTCATGGCGTGGATGTCCCGTGCCGGATGCGACCCGACACGTACTCGATGACGTCCTGCGGCCCCATCGTCGGCAACCGCTGTCATCGAGCGAACGAGACTGTACCCGGTCGTTCCGGAATCCGCATAGCCCCTCCACAAACTTTTTTTGGAGCGGGCTATGCGGAGACGGCATCAGCCCAGTTTTGCGGCGGCGGCCGCGCCTTCCTCGAACGCCAACTGCGCGTAGTGGTACGCCAGTTTCGGCGTCGTCCAGCCGGCGATCGCGGCCTCAGCCTCGACACCACACTCACGACGAACCGCCGTCAGGCCCGCGTGCCTCAACTGGTACGGGGTCCAGTGTGGTGTCTTCGCCAGGTCGCAGGCCGCGTGAATCCAGATCCGCAGTTGGTCGCTGGCGAACTGCTGGCGCGTCGACCGCAGCGGCCGCAGGCGGATCGTCCCCTCGACTTGGACGCGATCGCGGGCGGCCCGGGAGAACACCAGCTCGCCGGGATCTGTCCCGGCAGCCCAGCGGCGCACGACGGCCGCCGCGCGGGGGCCGATCGGGATAGCCTTCGCGCCGACGGTGCCCGCGGTCTTGTGACGCTTGAGCGTCCACTTCAGGACCGTGCCGGCGGGCTCGACGTCGGCCATCCGCAGCTGGGCCGCCTCGTCGGGCCGACAGGACACGAGCCTGGCGAACAGGAGCAGATCGGCGACGACCGGCGGCAGGAACGGCAGGACGGCCTCGAACTCCGCGTCGGCGACCGGCTGCCGCTTTTCAGTCTCGCGGGCCGCCGACTCGCCTGGCCGCAGGTGCGGCGTCGTCTGCAGCGCCTGCCACACCGCGACGGGCACCAGCTCCTCCGACACGCCCCACGCGAACATCGCAACGATCTCCCGCACCAGGCGGTTGACATGGGTTCTGGCGCGGTACTGCTGACCCTCGGCAAACTGGTACTGCTTTGGGGTGTTCGCCAACTCGTCGCGGATCTCCCGTAGGACTCGCGGTCCGAACTGCAACACGGGTACGGCGCGGCGGCTGCGGAGCGCGTTGCCAACCTCGCGAGCCCGCCACCACTTCGACACGCTCGCGAGTTCGGCCTTCGTCCGGCCCGCCTGCACGTGGGTGAGGTACTGCACGACCAGGCCGCCCACGGTCAACTCAGGCGGGCACGTGACGACGGGCGATGCCGCAGGAGTGATCGTGACGACGACCGGCGGCGCGGCCGGCGGTACCGGCTCGACCGCGGCGTCAATCGACGTCCCGCCGGACGCGACCCAAGCCGCGAGGATCTCGCGATAGCGGCGGTCGGCCTCCGGGCTGCCCGCAGCTCCCAGCCAAATCTCGCGACCACATACCCGCACCCGCGACCGTCCGCTGGCCGCGTGAACCTTTGCGCGCGGGAACTCAGAACTCTTCCTGCGACCCATGACCGTGCCCTCCACAAACGGGATATCGGGATGGAATCGGGATCAATCCCGATATCCGTCCCTCTGACCACTTCCCGTAGGGCACGGCCGCAACGCGCGACCGGTAGTTTTGTCGGCTGAAACCGCGTTTTCTCGACACTGCGCGCGCCACGATTCGAACGTGGGACCTCCACCTTATCAGGGTGGCGCTCTAACCAACTGAGCTACGCGCGCGACACTGCGGCCCGCGACGCACGACACCGCACGATCGCTCACCGCAGCCCGCGAGTCTAGGCCGCTCAGGCGGTCCGTTCAAACGGCCCACGTGGGGGCCGCAGACCGCGACGGGGGCGGCCCAAAAAGCGGCGCTGGCGCGTTCGGCCCACGCGGATACCTTGACACGGGTCCGGTTGGGCGGCGTGGATCGCCGGCCGGGTTCCCTTTCGGGCGTCGATCCGGCGCCGGGAGAGGGCACGCGCGAAGGCGAGCGCGTGGCGGACCGTCAGTGGCAAGGAGGGCATCGATGACGAGCTGGATGCATGTAGGCAGGGTGAGGGGCCGTCTCGCGACGGCACTCGCGGGGGGCGTGTGGGTCACGGCGTCCGTCGCGTGGATCGCGACCGCGTGTCACTCCGTCACGTATGCCGCCCAGGCGACGGTCGCCGACGCGCTGGCCGTGCAGCCGCGGCAGCCGGACGTGAACTGCGACCGGCCGACCGCCGACGAAGCCTCCCAGGCGACGATCAAGCAGGAAAAGGTCGACGGAGTGACGGCGCTCGTGGTCCGCGGTGCGGCCGGCGAAATCCTGCGGGCCTTCGCCGACACCAACGCCAATCGCGTCGTCGATCGCTGGAGCTTCTACAAGGACGGAGTCGAGGTCTATCGCGACATCGACGCCTCCCACGATACGAAGGTGGATCAGTCGCGGTGGCTCAACGCGGGCGGGACCCGCTGGTGTGTGGACACCGACGAGGACGGCACGGCCGATGTCTGGAAGACCATCTCGGCCGAGGAGACGACCGCCGAAATCGTTCGCGCGCTCCGGGAGCGGGATCCCAAGGTGTTCGCCCGCCTACTGCCCACCGCGGCCGACCTCGAGGCCGCCGGATTCACGGGAGATCGGCTGAACGAACTGGTCGCGCGTGTGGGGAGGGCCGAATCGGGCTTTCGCGAGCTTGCAGCGCGGCAGAAGCAGATCGGTCCGGGCGCGCGGTGGCAGAGCATGCTCACGCCGACGCCTCCGGGCGTGCTGCCGGCTGATTCGCCGGGCATCGCCGCCGACGTGACCGCGTATGACAACGTCGTCGCGCTCGTCGAGAACCTCGGTGCCGACGGCCGTGGCACGGGGCAGATCTACATCGGGTCGCTCGTCCGCTGCGGCGATGCGTGGCGGCCGGTCGACGTTCCGCAGGTGATGGGCGAGTCGGGACAGGTGGCCGATGCCGCCGGCTTCTTCGCCCCCCCGGTCGCCAGTTCGCTGCCGGCAGGGAGCGGCGCCATGGACGACGAGCGACTCAAGCCGCTCGTCGCCAAGCTTCAGGAGGTCGAGGCCCGCATCCTGCGGGGTGACGCCACCGAGCGTGCCGCAGCGGCGGCCGAGCAGGTGGCCCTGCTCGAGGAGATCCGCGCCGCCAGCGGCGACGCCGATGCCGACTTCTGGACGAGGCAGATCGTGGAGACGCTCGCGGCCTACGTGCAGGAAGGGCTCCTGCCCGACGGCACGACGAAGATGGAGGCGCTCGCGGAAGCCGCGTCGGACGACGAGGCACTCGCCGCCTTCATCGCGTTCCGGCTCGCACAGGCGCGGTACTCCGCCGCGATGCAGCAGCCGGGGGTGGACGGGGAGCAGTTGCAAAGCCGCTGGTTCGAGGATCTCGCCTCCTTCGTCGAACGGTTCCCCAAGGCCCCGGAGGCGGCCGAGGCGATGCTTCAGCTCGGCTTCCGCGACGAGTTCGAGAACCGCGAGGCGGAGGCGGTGGAGCGGTATCGCGCGGTGGTCGCGGCGTTCCCCGACACGTCGCAGGCCCGCAAGGCGGCGGGGGCCGTGCGGCGGCTCGAGAGCGTGGGCAAGCCCTTCCTGCTCTCCGGCACGACCGTCGATGGTCGCGCGGTCTCCACCGAGTCCTTGCGGGGCACGCCGTTCCTCGTGCACTACTGGTCCACCGATTGCGAGCCGTGCAAGGTGGATCTGGCGAGGATCCGCGAGCTGCACGATCGGTACGGGCGCAAGAAGTTCGCGGTCGTGGGGGTGGCGCTCGATGGCGACAAGGCGCGGCTCACCGACTATCTCTCGAGCAAGCCGCTTCCCTGGCCGCAGATGCACGAGCCCGGTGGGCTGGACAGCCGGCTCGCCGAGGAGTTCGGCGTGCTCGCGCTGCCGACGATGTTCCTGATGGACGCCGACGGCATGGTGGTCGATCGCAACGTCGCGATCACCGACCTCGAAAAGCGGCTCGAGGCCCTCGTCGGCGGCAAGTAACCGGGCGCCGTGGCGGTCGGGGATCGCGGGTTTCGCGCCGATCCTGCTCTTGGCCGTCCGGCATGGTCCACCTATACGTCGCGGCCCGCGGTGCGGCGAAGGCCGTCGCACGCGGAGGCCAGCGGGGTCCGCCATGCTCTTCGCCGTCGCGCTCAGTCCGTCGCTCTGTCTTCTCGGGCTGCTCCAGATTCTCGGGATCGCCTCCGCGGGCGTGGCCCGGGCGATGGAGGGGACGCGGCACGAGCGGCTCGGACACTGGCTCTGCATTACGTCGCTGGGCGTGATCGGCGGCTTCTGCGGGGCGGCCGTCCGGATCGGGCCCGACGCGACGGCCGCGTGCGCGGTCACGCTCGCGGTGATGACGATGATCGCCGTCGCCGACGTCTCTCCGCGGCACTGATCGCGCCGTCTTCCCACCCCTCCCAGGGTGCGCGATGTGTCGGCATCGTCCGGCGCATCGGTCGAATCGGAAAAAAACTCCCCTTCGGCAGGACCGGAAGCCGAATGAAGGGCTGAGACGTCGACCGAGTCGGTCGATGGC
>JBJTBO010000110.1:0-6286 GCA_046091445.1 Planctomycetaceae bacterium
GGTCAACCCCCCCCCAACCGGGGGGGGGGGCGGCCGGTTGCGCCCCCCCCCCCTCTGATCACATCAGCGACGGCTGGTGAGCCCGTCGTTCAGGCTTCAGCAGCCGCGACGGCAGCCGCGCTTGCGGCAGCCACGACCACCCGAGCCGCACGCGGCGGCCTCGCCACCGCAGGCACCCGCGTCGCCGCAGGCACCGGCATCACCACCACAGCCGCCCTCGACGGGCACCTCGACCGCGACCGTCACGCACTTCTGCACCGGCACCTCCTTGGTGACCGTGTGCGGAACGCGGACCGTGTAGGTCGACGTCTTGGTCTCCGGCACGCAGTCGTAGGTCGTCACGGTGTACGACTCTTCCTTCTGCTGCGGAACCATGACCGTGTACGAGACCTCCTTGGTCATCGTCTCCGGCACGCACTTCGTCACGGTGTACTCCCGAGTCTTCGTCTCGGTGCGGCACTTCGTGACGCTGACCGAACGGCTCTTCTGCTCCGGCACCATCTTCGTGACGGTATAGGTCCGGGTCCGCTCCTCAGGACGGCAGCTCGTGACCGTGTAGGTCCGGGTCCGCTCCTCCTGCCGGTGCTTGGTGACAGAGACCGTCCGGGTCTTCTGCTCCGGCACCATCTTCGTGACGGTACAGGTCCGGGTCCGCTCCTCAGGACGGCAGCTCGTGACCGTGTAGGTCCGGGTCCGCTCCTCCTGACGGTGCTTGGTGACGCTGACCATCCGGCTGCGCTGCTCCGGACGGCACTTGGTGACCGTGTAGGAGTAGGGAACCTTCTCGGTGACGCACTCGTAGGTGGTCACGGGAACTTCCTTCGTCTCACACGTGGGCACCCAGACCCGCTTGCAGCACTGCTTCGGCGGGCAGGGGCAGCCGCAGGCGTCGGTGCCACCCGGCACCTCGACCATCTCGGTCTGCCACGAGCCACCGCGCACCTGCACCGTCTTCGTCGACTGGACCGGAACCCGCTTCTGCACGGTCCGGCTGCCGCTCATCTCCTCGGTGTAGGGCACGTTCACCGTGTAGGTCTGCTCGACCTGCTCGGTGTACGGAACCGAGACCGTGTAGGTCGAGGTCTTCTCCTCGGACACGGGCACCATGACGGTGTAGGTGGAGGTCTTCTCCTCCGACCCCGGCACCATCGCCGTGTAGGTCTGCTCGACCTGCTCGGTGTACGGAACCGAGACCGTGTAGGTCGAGGTCCGCTCCTCGCTCTTCGGCACCATCACGGTGTAGGTGGAGGTCTTCTCCTCCGACACCGGCACGTGCACCGTGTAGGTCTGCTCGACCTGCTCGGTGTACGGGACCTGCACGGTGTACTCGGCCGTCTTGGTCTCCGTGACGTTGCGATTGACCGTGTAGTTGACGGTCTTCGACTTCGTCTCGGGCACCATGACGGTGACCGTGCGGGTCTTCGTCTCGGTCTTCGGAACACGCGTCATGACGGTGTAAGACCGCTCACGCGTCTCCGTGGTGTACTCCGTCGCCGTGACCGTCTGCATCTCGGTCACGTACTGACGCTGGTACACCGTCTTGGTGCCGCCGCACGCGGCACCCACATCACCACAGCCACTTCCGCTGGCGGCGGCGTCACCGCAGCCACCGGCACAACCACCGCCGCAGGCACCGCAGTCGGCCGCCCACGTGCTCGTGCACATGGCGGCGACGGCGACGGCCGTCAGCAGGCAGGAAACAAACTTCCGCATCAGGAACTCCTCAGAAACATGGGGGGAAACACAGGAACTGGATCGAGACGTTGTCGAGAACGCGCCCGAAGCCGGTCGGTCGAAGAGACCGCTCTCCACGACGACCGAACCGCTCGGCCGCCTGATAAGTTGGATAGGATACGTAGAGTAAATAGGCTTGCAAAGATGTGTGGCGCGGGTGCGCTTTTTTTCACGGACCCCTCACCAAGCCCCGTTGTCCCACCGCGGAGAGCCGCTTTTTCCGCCAAAATTTGACTTTTCCGGAGTCGTGGGCGGGGCCGCTGGAGTGCCGCGAAACCGCGGGTTCCCGCCGGCTTGAGGCCCGTGGCAGGGGCAGTATGCTGCCGCGGGGTGCCGGGAACGATCGCCCGTCGGGTGCGTCCTGCCGCCCCACGCCACCAGGAGCCGGTTGCCATGTCGATGCCTCATCAGGCCGCGATCCGTGCGGGAATCACCCTCGTTGTCTCCATCGCCGCGTGCACGGCGTCCGCCGATGTGTCGCTCAACGCCATGTTCGGGGATCACATGGTGCTGCAGCAGGGCATCCGCAATCGCATCTGGGGACGGGCCGATGCCGGCGAGCAGGTGACCGTCACCCTCGGCGGCCAGTCCCACGCGGGGACGGCGGGTCCGGACGGCGCATGGCACGTCATGCTCGACCCTGTGACCGCCTACGGCGGCCCGCACACCCTCACCGTCAAGGGCAAGAACACGCTCACGTTCAACGACGTGCTCATCGGCGAGGTCTGGATCTGCTCCGGGCAGTCGAACATGCAGTGGAGCGTGAACCAGAGCAACGACGCCGACCTCGAGAAGGCCGCCGCGTCGTATCCGCAGATCCGCTTCATCTCGGTTCCGCAGGTCGGCACGCAGGATCCCCAGTGGACGTTCTCCGGCTCGTGGCAGGCCTGCTCGCCCGAGACGGTCGGGGAGTTCTCCGCAGTCGGCTTCTATTTTGGCCGTCAACTGCACCAGACGCTCGGCGTGCCCGTCGGTCTCATCGACAATGCGTGGGGCGGGAGCGCGGCCGAGGCATGGGTGCGGCGCGACCGTCTCGCCGGACACCCGACGCTCGGGGCCATCCATGAACGCTGGAAGGGCATGGAGGCGGGCTACGAGGCGGAGAAGGCGGCCTACGACGCGAGCGTGAAGCAGTGGGAGGAGGCCGCGGCCAAGGCGAAGGCGGGCGGCACGCAGCCCCCGGCCCGCCCCAATCCCGGTGCCAACCCGGAGGGGCGCATGCGGGGCAACGCGCGCCCCGGAAACATCCACTCCGGTGTCCTCACGCCGTCGATCGGCTATGGGCTGCGTGGCGTGATCTGGTATCAGGGCGAGTCGAACGCCTCGCGTGCGTACCAGTACCGCGAGCTCTTCCCGCTCATGATCGCGTCGTGGCGCGAGGAGTGGAACCTCGCCGACAACCGCGACTTCCCCTTCTATTGGGTCCAGCTGGCGGACTTCAAGGCGGTGAAGCCGGATCCCGCGGAGAGCGACTGGGCCGAACTGCGCGAGGCGCAGACCATGACGCTCGACGCGCTTCCGAACACCGGCGAGGCCGTCATCATCGACCTGGGCGAGGGCAAGGACATCCACCCCAAGAACAAGCAGGATGTCGCCAAGCGGCTCGCGCGCTGGGCGCTCGCCGAGACCTACGGCCGCTCGGGCGTGGCCTGTCGGAGCCCGCGGTATGCGTCGATGGAGCGGAGTGGAGGCGGCATCGCGCTGTCGTTCGCCAACGTCGAGCCCGCGAAGGCCGCCTGGAGACCGTTCGACGTCGCCGAGCCTGTCGGCTTCACGATCGCGGGCGCGGATCGGGCGTTCGTGCCGGCGGTCGCGAAGATCCTGGACGACGGTCGGATCGAGGTCTCGAGTCCGGCCGTGGCGGAGCCCGTCGCCGTGCGGTACGCGTGGGCCGACAACCCGGTTTGCAACATGTACTCCGCTGCCGGCCTGCCGCTTACCCCGTTTCGCACCGATGACTTTCCGGGCGTGACCGCCGAAGCCAAGTGAGCCGGTCCCGGTTTGGGCCCGACCTGCCGCGTGCCAGCGGCGCCAGCACCGCGGGTGTGGACTGTGCGCGGCGTGCGCGCGCACGGTACGATCCCCCGGTCGAACGACGTACCGCGGCAGCGGATCGACGGCATCCGTCCGGCGATTCATGCTGGTCCGGTTCGGGTACGTCCGGTTCATGCAGGCCCGTTTCAGGAAGGCCCGGTTCACGCGGCCCCATTTCAGTTGGTCAAGGAGGTACCGATCGTGTTCAACCGCATCGCTCTCGGCGTGGCATGGCCCCGTTCCCTCTCGCGGTCGCACGCGTGTGCGGCGCTCCTCGCGCTTCCCGCCATCGTGGGGTGTTCGGGAGGCGGCCCGGACGGTCGGCGCGTCGGGCTCGCGCACCGGGACGCGCAGGACGTTCGCGCCGCCAGTCGTGTGCCCGTCGTCGTCTCCGAGCCCAGGCCGTTTCGGGTCACCCAGCTCGCCGTCCACGGGCACCCGGGCGCCTCGCACCGGTCCGCACCCGGCCGCCTTCCGTCAGTCCCCGGGACAGGTCGTGCGGTGGGCACGTCGCCGGAGGCCCGTCCGGGAGAATGGCAGACCACCGCGGCGCAGACCGTCATCCCGTCGGTGGTGGCCGAACCGGCGGATCGGGATCGCGAAGCGACCGCTGCCGCGCGCATCCGCGCGGCGCTGCGGGCCTACCTGACGGCGTTCAACCGGCATGACGCGAGCGGGCTGGCGGCCCTCTGGACCGCCGGTGGCACGAGCGTGGATCTCGCGTCGGGCGAGGTCACGGCCGGCCGCGAAGCCGTGCTAGGCGTGTTCGCGGCCCTCTTCGCCGAGGAAGAGTCGGCGTCGATCGACATCGACGGCGAGTCGATCCGGCCACTGCGCGAAGGGGTGGCGGTCGTGGTCGGCATCACGCGGCTGTCATTCGACGGGGCGGACCCGACGCAGACGCGGTTCTCGGCGGTGATGGTCGAGGAGGATGGCCAGTGGCGGCTGGCGAGCATGCGCGAGGCATCGGCCTCGCAGGCGGCGCCGACGTCGTCGCCAGCGCACCCGTTGGCGGAACTCGGGTGGCTCGTCGGGTCGTGGGAGGACATCGGGGCTGGCGTGACCGCGGGGACGGCCTGCTTCTGGAGCGCGGGCCGTGGATTCCTCGTGCGCACGCATACGGTCACCTTCGACGACACTCCCGAGGCGCGACCCGCGCCCGGCGACGAGCGGATTCCGGGGCTCCTGCCGGCCGGGCCGCGGCGGCCGTTGGAGCTCACCGAAATCATCGGCTGGGATCCGCGCGAGCGGGCCGTCCGGTCGTGGGTGTTCACCTCGACCGGTGGCTTCGCCGAAGGGACGTGGAGCAGGGAGGCGTCGGGATGGAAGGTGCGTCTCGAGGGCCGCGGGGCCGACTCGGGCCTCACGTCTGTCTGCTCCCTCGTCCCGCAGGGCGCCGACGGCCTGACCGTGACGTACGACACCGACGCGCTCGCCCACCTGCTGCCGCCCGCATGCGACTTCGTGCGAACGGCCCGCGCGGAATGACCGCGCTCAGCGCTTCGTGCGGGTGCGGTTCGGCGAGGCCATCTGCGGCCGCTTGACGAAGTACACCTGCGGGTCGTCGATCACCCACGGCGTGCTCCACGTGCGGCCGTCGTCGCGTGAGCAGACGTTGAAGAAGAAGGTCTTGAACCACTCGGTGCGGTAGCCATACGGGTACTGCGAGGTGATGTGGTCGTCCATCGACAGGTCTTCGACGCCGGGCTTCGCGAAGTAGTGCACCATCCCGTCCGGTGAGAACGACAGGCCGAGCGTCCACCAGCCCATCTGGCCGATCTCGGGGCCGCGGATCTCACCCCCGCGCTTGCCCCCCCGAATCCGCAGGAACACCTTGTCCTCGGTCACGGTGCCGTCGCGCTGCCGCCCGCCCTTCTCGAGGCAGACGAACATTCCGGGCCAGTACTCCTCCAGTCCGAACCTGCCCTTCTGGGGATGATCCTTGCCCGTGATGATCGCGTGGGTGTAGCAGCCCGCGCGGAACCCGAAGCTCGGCCCGGACCGTTGCTCCCACTGCTCGAGCGGCGGCATGTAGACCCGCACGACCACGCTCGGGCTGTCGGCGGTGTGGATCCCCTGCCCGGTCACCCGCTGCATGTTGTAGATGAGGTCGTCCTGGTGCATCTGGTAGCTGATGCGTCCCGGGATGCCCGCGTTGAGCGTGGAGATAAGCAGGCCGTGCTCGCTCCCCTCGAGCCCCGTCGTCGGCAAGGCGATCCGCTTGACGACGTCGGGCGTGCCCCGCTTGGGACCTTCGAACCAACGGCCGTTGGCGCTCTTGCCGAGCGGGCCGCGCAGCCGCTTGTCCTGCTCCTCGGAGCTCTTCGGGTGATTGTAGTGCCACTTCCAGTTCTCGTCCTCGAAGTCGTCGCCCACACCCTTCACGAGTGCGCCCGTGCCCGGCACGAGCACCGGCTTCTTCAGGGGCGCCGGAGGCGTCGGCGCCACGGGCGACGTGACCGCGGCGTCGGCTCTCCCGGTGGCCTGCCGCGCGTCGGCGGACGGAGCGGCCGTCGCC
>JBJTBO010000111.1:0-3941 GCA_046091445.1 Planctomycetaceae bacterium
GAGTAGCCGAGGCCCAGCGGCCGGAAGAGGTGGCTGTTGCGGGCGATCCGCTCCGTGGGATAGCTCGCGTGGTCCACGAGGATCTCCTGCGCGACGAAGAAGATCCGGCAGGCGGCGGCGAACCGCTCGACGTCGAAGACGCCATCGGGCTTGCGGAACTTCATGAGGTTCACGCTCGCGAGGTTGCACGCCGTGTCGTCGAGGAACATGTACTCGCTGCACGGATTGCTCGCGTTGATCCGCCCCGAGTTGGGGCAGGTGTGCCAGCGGTTGATGGTCGTGTCGTACTGCACCCCGGGATCGCCGCACTGCCAGGCGCACTCCGCCATCCGGCCGAGCACGTCGCGGGCCTTGAAGCTCGGCCCCGCCTTCGCCGAGTCGGTGACCCAGCGGGTGGTCCAGGTGTCGTTGCGCTCGACGGCCTCCATGAACTCGTCGGTGACGCGCACCGAGAGGTTGGCGTTCTGGAAGAGGATCGACGCGTAGGCCTCACCGTTGAAGTTGGCGTCGTAGCCTCCCTTCTCGATGAGCACCCGCGCCTTCTTCTCCTCCTTCGCCTTGCACTCGATGAACTCCATGATGTCGGGGTGATGCACCTTGAGCGACTGCATCTTCGCGGCACGCCGCGTCTTGCCCCCGCTCTTCACCACCGCGGCGACCTGGTCGTAGACCCGCATGAACGACAGCGGGCCCGAGGGCTTGCCACCCCCCGCGAGCTTCTCGCGCTGGCTCCGCAGCGTGGAGAGGTCGGTGCCGGTGCCCGAGCCGAACTTGAAGAGCATCGCCTCGCTCCGCGCGAGCTCCATGATGTCTTCCATCGTGTCCTTGACGCTCTGGATGAAGCAGGCGCTGCCCTGCGGATACTCGTAGGGGTTGTCGGGCATCACCACGTCGCGGGTGGCCTCGTTCCAGCGCCAGTTGCACGGGGCGCCCTTCACGCCGTACTGGTCGTGTAGGCCGACGTTGAACCAGACCGGCGAATTGAACGCGCCGTGCTGGTGGATGCAGAGCCAGGCCAGGTCGCGGTAGAAGTGCTCGCCGTCGGCCTTCGTGCGGAAGTAGCCGTCGCGGATGCCCCAGTCGGCGATCGTGCGCGCCACGCGGTGGACGAGCTGCTTGACGGAGTGCTCCCGCTCCGGCGTGTGGATCTCGCCGTAGAAGTACTTGCTCACGACGACGTTCGTCGCCAGCTGGCTCCAGGCGGCCGGAATCTCACAGGCGGGCTGCTCGAAGAGGACCTTGCCGTCCTCCCCCTTGATGGCCGCGGTGCGGAGCTCCCATTCCGTGGTGTCGAACGGGCTGTCGACGTCGACCGGACAGAACGTGGGGCGCACGTCGAGGGGCGTCCGACCCGCCGCCGGCCCGCGGGAACCGGCCGAAGCCTGCGAGGAGACCGGATTCGCGGGCAGCGTGGCTGAGGCGTCGTGGGGCGTCATCCTGTTCATCCTCCGTTCGGGGCGTTCGCGTGTCGGGCTCTGCTGGACTCTCAAACTATACTTGCGTATAGGTTTTCCTCAACCATCGGCTTTGGAAGACTGCTTCCTCCAGAAGGACATGGGTCGGGGTCCGGTGACGATGCGGGCGGAAGCCCGGGCGATCTCGAGAAAGCAGGTCCGTCTGCGTGCTATCGCAAGATGTTGTGGTTGCCGGAGCCACGACCCCTTCCTGTGGGCCGGGGCGTGAATGTAGCGTGAGGGTCCGGTGAGTCAAGGGTCGTCCCCAGGAACAGCGCCGGTGGGCGAAAAAGCAGCCTGAAACAGCCTCTCGGTGGCGGGCCGGGCCGATCGGCCGATCCGCTCTCGCGAGGGGGTGTCGTCGTCTGCGTGGTGCCCGCCTGCGACAATGGTCGCGACGGACCGAATCGTGACCGGCCGGAACGCCCGAGCGAGATCGACCACCCCCTCACGCCACGCCGGCAGGAGCACCGCCCATGACCGCCTCGTTCCCAGGATCGTTCCCACCTTCGTTCACGGGCTCGATGGCAGCCCACCGCCCGCTCGACGGAGTCCGCGTCCTCACGCTCGTGGGGGACGATTACGAGGATCTCGAGCTCTGGTACCCGAAGCTCAGGATCGAGGAAGCGGGGGGGCACGTGACGGTCGCCGGGATGCTGGCGGGCCGCACCTACCGCGGAAAGCACGGCTATCCCTGCCCGAGCGACGCCTGCCTGGCCGACATGGAGGCGACCGACTTCCACGGCATCGTCATCCCCGGCGGGTGGATGCCCGACGCGCTGAGGCGCGTCCCCAAGGTGCTCGCAGTCGTGCGCGACTTCGCCTCGCAGGGCAGGCTCGTGGCGGCGATCTGCCATGGCGGATGGATTCCGATTTCCGCGGGTGTCTATCGCGGCGTGCGGGTCACCGGCAGCCCCGGAATCAAGGACGACCTGATCAATGCCGGTGCGATCTGGTCAGACGAGCCCGTGGTGGTCGACCGGCACTTCGTCTCGAGCCGCCGACCCGCCGACCTGCCCGCCTTCATGGCGGCGGTGTGTGACGTGCTGGCCGGGGTCGCCGCCACCTGACCGCCTGCGGCCACCGCGCGAGGCACACCGTGCGCACGGTGGTACACTCCTGGCGTGGGAGCGCCCAAGAAACAGCCGTCGGACGCCGCTCGCAGCCTGCTGCGCCAGGCCCGGCTGCGGTGCACCCCGGCGCGGGTCGCCGTGCTCGAGCACATCATGGCGGTGGGCGGTCCGCGGACCCACGCCGAGGTGGCCGATGCCCTCGCCGACCGCGGCTTCGACCGCGCCACGATCTATCGCAACCTCACCGAGCTCACCGAGGCGAAGATCTTTTCGCGCGTCGAGCTCGGCGACCACGTCTGGCGGTTCGAGATGCGACATGGTGGCGTCGCGGAGCACCCGCACTTTCTCTGCACCTCGTGCGGCGAGGTCTCGTGCCTCGACGATGTCGACGTCGCGATCACACCGAAGCCCGGTGCCAGGCCGGCGGGCAGGTCGGCGAAGAAGACCGACGTGACGGGGAGTCGGCGCCGCGGCATCCGCTCGGTGAGCGAGGTGCTCCTCAAGGGCACCTGCGAGCAGTGCGACTGACGCGACAACGCGTCAGTACCACAGCCCCGCCCGCACGAGAAACGTGTCGGACGGCCGCACCGCACCCGAGTCGGTGAGGTAGTACTCGACGAGCCGGCCGGTGACCCAGCCGGTCTCCACGCGCCAGCTCGCGCCGAGGTCGGCAGGCCGGCGTTCCCAGCCCACGAGCAGCCGGTAGTCGTGGTAGACCACGACGTCCTCGACGCCGCTGTCGCGACGCACCGCCCACTGATTGCCGCCGAACTCCCCGGCGACGTAGGCCCACTGCGCGGCGCGCGCGGTTTCCGCGACCCGCCAGGCGAGCCGCGGCCGCGGGAAGATCAGCTCGAACCGCCGATCCTCACCCGGCGTCCACAGGACGCCGCCGGCCGGCAGGAGATTGACGTCGTAGCGGTCGAGGTAGATCACACCCGCCACGATCCTGAGGTCGTCGCGCGCCTCCCACGCACCGAAGCCGTGGCCCGTGATCCGCAGTGCCTGCGGGATGTCCGCGACGAGATCGGAGTACCAGCCCGGCGAGACCGCGAGATCGACGCCGAGTCGCCGGCCCACCTTGCGGAGCCAGCGGGCCTGCAGCCACGCCTCGGACAGCTGCGCGGGCAGCCCCGGATCGCCCGGGCCGGCCACCTCGTCGACGAACGTCGTGCCGAAGCCCGACGTGACGAGCAGCGGCGAATCGACCGTCGGCGCGGGCAGCCCGATCGTGACGCTCGTGTCGATGGTCGAGAGCCCCAGGCCTTCCGCTCCGAGCCGCGGGAGTTCGGTGAGGGTGACGATCGCCTGCTGCAGCGCACCCGGCTTCTCACCGGGCGGCAGCTTGCGGCCGGCAGGGGGCTCGAACTCCTGAGGCGGCTGTCCCGGCGGCGCGACGTCGTCGGGCAGGTGC
>JBJTBO010000112.1:0-8439 GCA_046091445.1 Planctomycetaceae bacterium
GGCGGCGGCACGGGGGGTGCGGGCTTCGCCGGCGGTGGCGCGGGCAACGTGGGCGGGTTCTTCGGCCTGCTGCAGGCCAGGCAGCAGATTCGCAATGCCGAGCAGAACCTCTCGGCGCAGGAGCGGGCGCTCGCGCTGCTCGACGCGAATCTCGAGGCGGGCCTTGTGGGACTCGAGCAGGTCGACCAGCTGCGACAGAGCGTCGAGACCAACCGCGCCGGCCTGCTCCAGGCGAAGACCACGCTCACGAACCAGCTCGAGAACTTCAAGGTCAACGTGCTCTGCCTGCCCTCCGACACGCAGGTCGCCCTCGACGAGGGCTTCATCGAGCCGTTCCAGTTCATCAGTCCCGACATGCAGGCGCTGCAGAACGAGCTTGGCGACTTCCTCGCGACCTACTCGTTCGGCGGTGAGGAGCCGCTCAAGGTGACGGAGGATCCGCGGCAGGATCGGCCCGCACCGGAGCCGCTGCCACAGCCGGCCGACGCGCGGGCCGAAGGCGACACGGCGGCCTCGCCGGAGACCGAGGCGCTGGAGGACGGGGTCGATGCAGTCCTCGTCACGGCGAGCCTCGAACGACTCGCGGCCCTGCGCGCCCGGGTCGAGGCGCAGGCGGCCGCGGTCCGCGCGGACCTCGCTCGCGTGGCCACCACCGCGTCGGGGCGGCTGGCGGGCATGCGTCCGACCGAGCGCGAGACCTTCCGGCGGGAGATGCGGCTGCTCGACGACGATCTCGCCCGCGTCCTCGCCGAGACGCGTGCGGCGGAGGCCGAGATCGGGCGGCTGGCCACGTCGCTCACCGACGAGACTCTGCGCGCGTCCGCCGAAGCGATCGTGAAGCTCGTGGCGGGCATATCCGGAGCCGTCGACGAGATGTCGCTCATCCAGGCCCGTGCCCGTGTCGAGGCGATCACGATCGACCTCGAGCCGCTCGATCCCGACGTGGCCTTCGAGATCGCCCGCGCCAATCGGCTCGACTGGATGAACAACCGCGCCGCACTGGTCGATCAGTGGCGGCTCATCCAGTTCAATGCGATGTCCCTGCTGACGGGGCTCGACATCGTCGTCGACGGGGACGTCTCCACCGTCGGGAACGACCCGACCCGATTCCGTTCCGCCACCGGCGCGATGTCGGCGGGCGTGCGGATCGATCCGCCGCTCACGCGCCTCATCGAGCGGAACAACTTCCGACAGGCCATCCTCGACTACCAGCAGGTGCGTCGGCAGCAGATCCAGTACGAGGACCGGATCAAGCTCTCGATCCGGCAGTCCCTGCGTCAGTTCGAGCTCGATCAGCGAAACCTCGAGACGCAGCGTCGTGCGGTCATCATCGCGATCCGCCGCGTCGACCAGACCCGTCTGACGCTGAGCCAGCCCGCACCCCCGCCGCCGCTCCCCGGTCCCGACGGCATCGTGACCGCCGACCCCGGAGCCGGCCAGCTCGGCCCCACCGCCACGCTCAATCACATCTACGCGTTCAACGACCTCCGCAGCTCGCAGGACGCGCTCACGAGCATCTGGATCAACTACTACGCCACGCGGGCGTCGCTGGCCCAGCAGCTCGGGGTCATGGACCTCACCGACGACGGGCTCTGGATCGACTCCCCGTTCATGCTCGCCGACCGGGCCACCGAGGAGCAGATGCCGCTGCCGCCTCAGGTGCCACAGGAATGGCTCGACCACCTCGAGGACGTCGACGCGCCACCGCCCCTGCCGGCGGGCGCGGCGTTGCCGGAACCGGGCGCCCCGGCACGCCTGCCCGACGTGCGGGCCAGGGCGTTGCGGGCAGCGGAGCAGGACGCACCGGCGGGCGAGGGCACGCGCGCACCCGCGGACGCCGAGGACGCCCGGTCCTGGACGCTGCGACTGCCGGGATTCGGCGGGAAGGACGACTGAACGACGACACGAGCCGGGACGCGACGGCGTACAATGCGGTGCGGACCCCGGGGGTTCCATGCGCAGGTCAGCAGGGCCTTCATCGGCGACGGGAGCCACGAGATCATGCTCGAGACGACCGGCGGCAGCACCGCCATCGCCGAGATCGGAACGGATCCGGCCACGGACCGCACCGACGTCGGGTCGATCGCCGACATCCTCGGGTCGCCCCTCGCCGACGGCTCCGGCGAGGAGGGAGCGCGGCCGCACCGGACGTGGCTCCGTGTGGTCGTGCTGGCTGCCGCCGTGGGCGGCCTCGCGGCGGCGACCCCGTGGATCCGGGACCAGATCTGGGGAGGACGCGACCGGGTCCCGTTCGCCGACGTTCCGACCCACGTCGTCGAGCGCGGGCCGCTCGTGATCGCGGTCACCGAGGACGGCAGCCTCGTCAGCGACGAGAACGTCGACATCGTCTGCGGCGTCGCCGGCGGTGCGACGATCGTGTGGATGGTGGACGACGGGGCGAGGGTCACCGAGGGCACGGAGATCGTGCGGCTCGACTCGTCGGTGCTCGCCGAGAGCGTGACCGCGCAGCGGATCGCCTTCGAGAAGGCGCGGGCGGCGAAGATCCAGGCCGAGAAGGACTACGCCGCTGCGGTCATCGCCGTCGAGGAATACACCGAGGGGACGTTCAAGAAGGACCTGCGGAAGGCCGAGTCGGACCTGACCGCGGCCAAGGAGCGGCTCCAGGCGACGCGCAACACGCTGGGCTACGGGGAGCGGATGTTCCGCAAGGGCTACATCACGCCCCAGCAGCTCGACGCCCAGAAGTCGTCCGTGGCCCGCGCGGAGCTCGATCTCGGCACGGCGGAGATCGCCCTCGACGTGCTCAACCGCTTCGCGCGGCCGAAGATGGTGACCGAGCTCCAGAGCGTGCGGGACGCGGCCGAGGCCCGCCGCGACAGCGAGCATGCGGCCCTCGAGCTCGAGCAGGTGAAGCTCGAGCGGCTGACGTCACAGCTCGAGAAGTGCACCGTGATCGCACCGAAGGACGGCCTCGTCATCTACGCCAACGACCGCAATCGTGATCGCGAGTCGGAGATCCGCGCGGGGGCGAAGGTGAGCGAGGGCAAGACGATCCTGCGCCTGCCGAACCTCAGCAAGATGCGCGTGGACGTCGAGGTGCACGAGGCGAAGGTGGACAAGATCCGCGTCGGCATGAAGGCGCGCGTCAGCGTGCAGGGACGCGAATTCACCGGCGAGGTCACCGCGGTCGCCAATCGACCGGAGTCGAGCTGGTATTCGACGATCAAGAAGTACCTCGTCCAGGTACGGATCGACGGCAACACGGAGGAGCTCCGCCCGGGGTTCACCGCGGAGGCCGAGATCATCGTCGCCGACCTGGTGGACGTCATCGCGGTGCCGGTGGCCGCGGTCATCGAGCAGGAAGGACGGTTCGTCTGCGCCGTGCGACGGGGCGACGCGGTGGAGCGCCGCGAGGTGGCGCTCGGCCAGGGAAACGACCGGCTCGTCGAGATCGTGTCGGGGCTCGAGGAGGGGGAGGTGCTGCTGCTCAATCCCCGCGCGGCTCTCGGCGACGAGCCGCCGGAACCGCAGGCGGCATGGCGCGGTGGGCCGCCCGCCGGCCGTGGCTGACGCCGCGGGGACGGGATCGTGAATCTCCTCCAGCAGCTTCGACTCGGCTTCCGCAGCCTGCTGCTGCACAAGCTCCGCTCGGCACTCGCCGTGCTCGGCATCCTGATCGGCGTCACGGCCGTGATCTGGCTCGTCGCCATGGGGGAGGGGGTGAGTTTCCAGGCGCAGCAGCAGATCAAGGACCTCGGTGCCACCAGCATCATCGTGCGGAGCGTGAAGCCGACCGAGGACTCGGACCTCGGGGGCGGCAGCCGCACGGGCATCGCCTACGGACTGCTGCGCGAGGATTACGACCGACTCCTCACGAACGTGCCCACGATCCGTGAGGCGGTGCCGATGCGCGAGTTCAGCCGCGAGGTGCGGCAGCGGGAGTTCGCGGTCGACGCCCAGCTCATCGGCTGCACGCCCACCTACTTCGAGATCAACCGCCTGGCGATCGCCCGGGGACGGCCGCTTTCCGACACGGATCTCGATCGCTACGACAACGTCGCAGTGCTCGCGCACGAGGTGGCGCAGCGGCTCTTCCCGATCGAGGATCCGCTCGGCCGCGCGGTGCTCGTCGGGGATGACTTCTACGTCGTCGTCGGCATCGCGGCCCCGCGGACGGCGGCCGCGGCGATCGGCGGCAGCTTCGCGGCGCGGCAGTACGATCGCGACGTCTATGTGCCGATCTCGACCTTCCGCGCACGGATCGGCGACCGCGTGTTCACCGTGCGTGGCGGCACCTTTCAGAACGAGACCGTCGAGCTCAACCAGATCACGGCGGTCGTCGACGACGTGCGCCACGTCGATTCGACGGCCGAGATCATCCGCAACCTCCTCGCCCGCTACCACAAGGTGAACGACTACGCGATCGTCGTGCCGAAGGAGCTTCTCGAGCAGGCGGAGACGATGCGCACGATGTTCAACGTGCTGCTCCTTCTCATCGCGGGCATCTCCCTGCTCGTCGGCGGCATCGGCATCATGAACATCATGCTCGCCACCGTCACCGAGCGCACCCGCGAGATCGGCATCCGCCGCGCCCTGGGCGCGACGAAGGGGGAAATCGTGCGGCAGTTCCTCTGGGAGACCGTCGTCCTCTCCGGCACCGGCGGCCTGCTCGGGGTGGCCTGTGGCTTTCTCTGCGGGCCGACCGTCGCGGCCGTGCGGGAGGGAATCCGCGGTTTCCTGCCCGACATGTGGGCCACCCTGCCGGCGACCATCCGCGGGCTCGAGCCGCTGCTCGCCCCCTGGTCGATCGTGGCCGCCTTCGGGATCTCCGTGGGCGTCGGCATCGTCTTCGGCATCTACCCCGCGCGCCGGGCCGCGAACATGGACCCCATCGAGGCCCTGCGCCATGAGTGACGGCACGCGCACGACCGCCCCGGACGTCGTCGCGAGCGTGCGGGACGTGTCGAAGGTCTACGAGCTCGGCGGACAGCCTGTGAAGGCGCTCGACGGCGTCTCGATCGACTTCCGGCAGGGCGACTTCGTCGCGATCATGGGATCGTCGGGATCGGGCAACAGCACGCTGCTCAACCTGCTCGGCTGCCTCGACCGCCCCACGTCGGGGCAGTACGTCCTCGCCGGCCGTGACGTGGCCCGGCTCGACGACGAGGCGCTCTCGCGGGTCCGCGGACGCTACCTCGGGTTCGTCTTCCAGTCCTACAACCTCATCCAGCAGCTCACGGTCGTCGAGAACATCGAGGTGCCGCTGGCCTACCGGCGGCCGCCCCTGCCCGGAGGCCGCGAGCTGTGCCTGCGTCTGGCGAACGTCGTCGGCCTCTCGGGACGGCTCGATCACCGGCCCAACCAGCTCTCCGGCGGCCAGCAGCAGCGCGTGGCGATCGCCCGCGCGCTCGTCAACAACCCGCACGTCCTCCTCGCCGACGAGCCGACGGGCAATCTCGACACGGCCACGAGCGTCGAGATCATGGACCTCCTCGACGCGCTCAACCGCGCCGGCCGCACGATCGTGATGGTGACCCACGAGCCCGACATCGCCGCGCGGGCCAAGCGGGTGGTCCGGCTGCGTGACGGGCGCGTGGCATCGATCACGGAGAATCCCCGGCCGGCCGGATCCGGCTGACGAGGGACGCGGCCCTTCGGGAGCGTCCACAGTTCGTGCAACCGCCCGGCCGTGTCGAACCGCATGACGAGCTGATCCTTCGGCGGGCAGCCCAGGGGCGCCGTCGGGTAGTCGGGGTGGATGCTCCAGGTCATCGGCGCCGAGCCGCAGACCCAGATCGAATCGTCCGGCAGGATCGAAAACGTCCACGGCACGAGGACGTTGGACCAGACGTCGAGCAGCCTGCCCTCCCGGTCGAAGACCTGCACGCGGACGTTGTTGCGGTCGGCGACGTAGACACGGTCCCGGGAATCGATCGCGATCGAGTGCGGCAGGCTGAAGGAGCCGCGCTCCACGCCGAGCACGCCCCAGGAGCGGACGAACCGGCCGGCGGCGTCGTAGTGCACGACGCGGTTGTTGCCGTATCCATCCGACACGAAGATGCCGCCGTCCGCCGCGAACGCGATGTCGGTCGGCTTGTCGAGGCGGCGTTCGTCCGTGCCCGGCTCGCCGAGCACCCCGAGCACGAGGTTCGGACGGCCACTGCGGTCGAACCGTCTGGCGACATGCAGGCCGACGTCCACGAGCCACACGTTCCCCTCGCGATCGAAGCGGATGGCATGCGGCACCGTGCGGGGGTCGTCCTCGCGCCAGCCGGCGACGAACGCCCCGTCCGGCTCGAACACCTGCACGACGGGATTGGACCGCGTGTACGCCCAGATGGTCCCGTCCCGGTCGATGGCGATCGACGGCACGGCGGCAGGCTTCCAATCGGCCGGATGCCGCGGCCAGTCCGGCACGACGACGCGGTCGGGCGCGAGATCGACGCGCGGGTAGGCGGCCGGGGGATCGGCGGCCTTCCCCGCATCGGTGGCTCGCGCGGTGGCGGCGGTCGGCTCGGTGACCGTGTCGGCCGCGTGGCCGTCGGCCACCACCATCGCCCTCGCCGCCAGGAGGATGACGACCGCGAGTCTCACCTGCCGCATGGCTGTGCTCCCCATGACGCGGCCGAGCATCAGGGCACGATCCCCGTGGGCGGGCGTCGGGCCACCCGCGGCCGCGTGCAACGCCGAGAGTCTGAGCCATGCGCACGCCGCCGGCAACCGACTCCGGTGGGCGGCGGCGCCGAGATGCGGCATCCTGCCCAAACCACCGGCGTCCCGCGGGAGCCGGCGCCACCGGCCGTGGTCCCTTTGACCCGCTCGTGCCGATCGCATTTCCTCCCGGTCCGCCACACCCGCCCAGCGTTCCTGGCATCGGTCTCGAGAGGGACGCCGTGCGCATCGCTCGCCCGCCGACCGGCACGGAACGCCAGCCGAGACGCCGGCGGGCGGGGTATGCCCTCCTGCTCGTCCTCGCCCTGTCGCGCGTGCTCGTCGCCCAGGACGGACCGAACGCCCACACCTCGCTGCACGATCTCACGACCGCAGGCCCCGTCGCCGCGCGGAACGTGCCACCGGTCGCCGCGGAGCCCGACGCCGCCGCGCCGCCCTTTCTCGAGGACCCCGAACTGGCGGCCCGCTTCCAGGCGGAGGTCGACGCCGCGGTCGAACGTGCGCTCGACGCGAGGCTGGCGGGCATTCCCCGGCCGCGCTACATCCCCGCCACCGACTTCCTGCCGCCGAAGGGACTCGTACTCCACGCGACGAAGCCCGGGGAGAGCGACTTCCCGTTCGTGCTGGCGATGAATGGCTTTCTCCAGGGCCGCTGGCTCCAGCTGGCCCGCGGGGTCACCGAATGGACCGATTCGGCGGGAAACGTCCTGCCGGTGAACAACGAGAACGAGTTCAACCTCAACCGCGTCTACCTGCAATGGCAGGGCTCGATCGGTCATCCGCAGGTGCTCTACAACATCGCGCTCTTCGGCTCGACCAACGCCGGGCTGCTCGTCACCGTGGCCCCGGTGGGCTTCGTCGGCTGGGCCGTGACCAAGGACGTGAAGGTCGGCATCGGCGTCACGCAGGTCCCGGGCACGCGCGAGTGGCTCATGTCGTCGATGTGGCCGATGGGCGTCGACCGCAGCATGGTCAACACCTTCATCCGACCGAGCTACAGCCCCGGCTTCATGTCCAACGGTGCGCTCTTCGACGGGACGCTCTTCTATCAGGCGGGGGTCTACAACGGCATCGACGGCGGCGCGGCAGGAATCTTCCGCCAGGGTACGGCGATGGCATGGGCAGGCAACACCTGGTGGGAGCCGCTGGGCCCGTTCGGACTCGGCTATTCCGACATGGAGCACCATGAGACGCCCGCCATCCGCATCGGCACGAGCGGTGTCTTCGCGAAGAGCCCCGCGCGCCTGATCGCGGACAGCCTCGCGTTCGCGAATCCCGAGAACACGGTCGTGCGCCTCTCGGACGGCACGCCGCTGGCCGAACCGGGAGCCCTCGGCCCGGACACCCGCGTGGATCGCTTCACCTACAACCTCGCCACCGTCGACGCCGGCTGGAAGTACCGCGGCTGGTCCGCCTTCGCCGAGTACTCGTGGCGGTTGCTCAACGACTTTCGGGGCGTCGGGCCCTTCGAACGCACGAGCCTCTTCGACCATGGTGGCAACCTGTTCGTGGGTTGGTGCTTCGTGCCGCGATCCCACGAGATCTACGCCCGCACCAGCGCGGTGACCGGACCTTCCGGATCCGGCGCCGAGTACGGGGGCGGCCTCAACTGGTACCTCCACCATACCCGGCAGAGCAGGCTCACCCTCGAGGGGCTCTGGATCGACAGTTCGCCCGCACAGAACTACCTCGACCCCTACCGCGCGCGCTACACGGGCACGGCGATCCAGGCCCAGTACCTGGCGATCTTCTGACCGGGGTCCGACCGGGCGTCACGGGCCACCCACCGCAGGTGGCGTGCCGTCG
>JBJTBO010000113.1:0-4367 GCA_046091445.1 Planctomycetaceae bacterium
GTCCGCAAAGAGGTCGCTCTTCGCGCGGCTGCGCTCGGTGCCGCCGACTCCGCGTGCCGCCGCCGCACGCTGACTCGACCGCCGCTGGTCACGGAACTGGTCGCGCCACTTGTCGCGGAGGGCACGAGCCTGCCCGACGAGCGTGCCGAGCTGTGCCTTCGTGGCCGCCGCGAGCGCACTGCCACTGCTCGCATCGAAGATGCGCCGCTCGGCGGCATCGAGCAGGGCGAGTGCACCGGACGTCGATAGCGTGGACTTCGCCATGACGAACATTCCCCAGGATCGAGAGCGTGAGAACGGGACAGTCAGAGCCCGCGGGTGCCATCCCAACCGACGACCATCACGACAGGACCGCAGTCGCTCCCCGGGCCGGCCGGGATTCTACCGTCGCCACGGGCCGGCGACCGAAGTCGTGCTCGATCGCGAAGCGCGCCATCCGCATCAGCGTCGGCATGTCGAGGTCGGGGCAGGGCAGGTGGCCCGCGATCGCCAGCGTGTTGGTGCGGTCGAACGTCGGGTCGTTCCGCAGGTAGCTGCGATAGATGTCGAGCTGTTCCCGCATGGTGTCGGCAAACCAACGCTCGTCGCAGAGGTCGGGGTCATCCGCCCGCGCCGCCCGCGAGTAGGTCTCGACCGCCTGCTGCACGAGCCGGCCGATCGTGTCCATCGGGACCGGATTGGGGTGGGTGAGGTGGTAGGTGCGTCCCCGGGCCGCAGGCGACTGCACCGCGTGCGAGACCACGTCGGACACCCAGTCCACGGGCACGAAATTCTTGCCGTCGTCGGCCCCCACACCCAGGAGCGCGACGAGCGCCGGCCCGCTCGTTGACCCGATCAGGACTCGCGTCAGGAGGGTGTGGCCGAGCCTGAGCACCGCGAAGAGGCCGTGATAGGTGGACGTGAAGCCGGTCCGCGAATCGCCCACGATGATCGAGGGGCGAAACACGGTCACTGTGTCGAGGTGATCGGCTCCCCGCACCAGCCGCTCCGCCGCCACCTTGCTCCGCTCGTAGTCGTTGCCGAAGTCCTGCCCGACCTCGAGCTCGTCCTCCCGCACGGTCCCGTCGCGGAGGCCGCAGACGTAGGCGGTGGACACATGGTGGAAATGGCGGATTCCGGCCTGCCGACACACGTCGAGCACGTGCCGGGTGCCCTCCACGTTGGTCCGCCAGGGCTCGCACGCCGGATCAGTGCCCCGAAACGTCAGGCTCGCGGCGTTGTGCAGCACCTCGTCGCAGTGGGTGGCGATCCACTCGAGCGCGGCCGCATCCAGGCCGCAGTCGGCCCGCGTGAGATCCCCCTCGAGCACCACCGGACGGGGCAGCACCCGACCCAGCACGTGTTCCCAATACCGCACGATCGCCTCGACCCGCTCGGCCGCCGGCCGCTTGCGGTCGCGCCGCGCCACCACGGCCAGGCCACGCCCATCGAGGAGCAGGTCCCTGACGAGGTAGGAGCCGAGGAGTCCCGTGACGCCGGTCAGCAGCAGCGTATTTCGCGAAGCCGTAATCAGGGTCGCATCCTGCGACGAGGGAAGACGAGCCACCTTGGCGGGCGGAGCATACGGGATCGGATCGAGAATGCTCAAGCCGTGGACCGTCCGCAGGCCCGTCGCCGTATACTTTGGTCGTTCGATTCGCGTCTGGCTGTCCATCGCGGGAGTGCGCTCGATGCCGCTGTGGTCGCTGCCCCCGTCGCGCGAACCGGAATTGATGGACGATCCGGGCCTGCCCGAGGCGGAGCATGTCGTCGCCCTGGCGGCGCTCGCCCGCATCAACGCGATTTCGAGGACGAGCGAACAGATCGCACGACGCGTCGCCTCGCGATTCGACGCGCGAGGCCGCCCGGCAGCCTCACGTCTGGATTCGCCCCCGAACTCGCCCCTGAAGGTGATCGACGTCGCCTGCGGTGGCGGTGACGTGACCATCGGTCTGGCCGTCCGTCTCGGTCGTCTCGCGGCCCTGCGGGGTCATGCGGCGCCCGAGGTCTTCGGCATCGACCTGAGCGAAGTGGCCCTGGAACGGGCCCGGCGCCAGGCGGCCGCTCGGGGCGTGGCGGTGCATTTCCTGGCCGCTGACATCACGGTGGCGGGGTGCCCACCGTGCGACGTGGCGGTGAGTTCGCTGTTTCTCCACCACCTCGACGACACCACGGCGACGCGGTTGCTCGAGTCGCTGGCGGTCGCCAGCCGCTTCGGGGTCGTGCTCTCCGATCTGATCCGCAGCCGCCTCGGTCTCGCCCTGGCGGTGGTCGGCACCACCCTCTTGTCGCGTTCCCGGGTGGCCCGCGTCGATGGCCCCCGGTCCGTCCGCGCCGCCCGGACGCCCGCCGAATACCGAGCCCTGTTCGCCGCCGCCGGAATGGGCACGGCGACGGTCCGCCGCACATGGCCCGAGCGGGTGATCGTGGACTGGCCGGGACGAGGGCATCCGGCTTTGGCGAGGGCGTCATGATCACAGGCCAGGGACGGCCACACGCCGGAGCCACGCCGACGCAGACTCGAGCGGCAGCGGAGATTTCCCCGCGGGGCCCGGCTGACCGTGCTCAGAGCGACCGCGCCTGGGACATCGTCGTCGAGGGCGCCGGCCCCGCCGGAAGCGCCACGGCCCTGAGGCTGGCACGCGCGGGATTCCGCACGCTCCTCGTGGATCGCGGCACGATGCCTCGGCCCAAGGTGTGCGGGTGCTGTCTGTCCACGACCGCCCTCGCCGAGCTCGACGACCTGGGCTCTCATGCGCACGACGCCTCTCCGCTCGCATCGCTGCCCGCCGGGAGCGTGCCTCTCGAACGCCTGCGCGTGGCGGGGGGAAAACGGCTCGCCCGACTGCCGTTTCCAGGCGGAGCCGTCGTGTCTCGTGAGACGCTCGACACATTCCTCGTGAACACGGCCGTCGCCGCGGGATGCGCATGGCTGCCACACGCCGAGGTCATCGGCATCGACGCCGCCTCCGCGGTGGGTGAAACGCCGTCGATCACGATCAGCGTGCGGCACGCGCTCGGAGCCGCGGTGCCCACGGCCGGCACGGCCGATCGACTGGCATGCCAGGTCGTCGTGATCGCCGCCGGACTCGCGGCCGCGGTCCGCGTCGGTTCCGAGCGGCCCCGCGAGGGGCGCTCCGCACGCGGCCGGATCGTGGCAGCGGGCAGTCGCGTGGGCCTCGGCGCCGTGCTCCCCCCCGATACCGCGGTCCTGCCGGACGGTGAGCTCGTGATGGCCGTCGGTCGCGTCGGGTATTGCGGCATCGTGCGGCTCGAGGACGGACGGATCGACCTCGCCGCCGCGGTCGATCCGCGCGTCCTGGCCGCCGGCGCGCGGGCCGGCGAGGTCGTGCGCTCCATCCTCGGGGACGCGTTCCCCGCAGGGTTTTCCGCAGGGCCCGACGAGTGGATCGATCACGCGGCGATCGCCTCCGCGGCGTTTCGCGCGACGCCGGCCCTGACGCACGCCTCCCCCCTCGTCGCGGGAGCCGGCGGACGCGTGTTCCGGGTGGGCGACGCGGCGGGCTACGTCGAGCCGTTCACCGGCGAAGGCATCGGCTGGGCGCTGGCCGGCGCGAGGCTTCTCGCCACCGCGCTCGTCGCGTCCGGCGACGGTGGGCAGATCGACCCGGCGAGCGCGGGCACGCGCTACCGTGCCGCCCACACGGCGTACTTCGCGGGGCGCCATCGCCGCTGCCGCCGCATCGCCCGCGGACTGCGCGTCGGGCCGGTCGTGACGGGTCTCGTGCACGCGGCACGACTGGCACCCTGGGCGGCGCGGCGAGTTGTGCCGCTGCTCGTCGGACACGCGCGCCCGCGCGCACGCGTGCGGCGCGTCGATCACCCCGGGGAAGGGAGCCCGGCACCATGAGCCTCGTGATTCTCGGCATCGGCACCGCGACGCCGCCGCACCAGATCGCCCAGTCCGACGCCGCCCGTCTGGCGGCGGGCTTCGCCAACGTGGAGCCGGGACACGAACGCACGCTCGCCGCCATCTATCGCCAGACCCGCATCCGCACCCGCGGCTCGGTGCTCCTCGAGGACCCCGGTGAGGAGCCCTACCTGCAGACCTTTTTTCCACCGGCCGACGCGTCGCACGACGGCGGCCCCACGACGGGTGCTCGGATGGAGCGGTACGCGACCAAGGCCGGCGCGCTGGCGGTGCACGCCGCCCGCACCGCGATCGATGCCGCGGGCATCGCGCCGGCCTCCATCAGCCACCTCGTCACCTGCTCGTGCACCGGTTTCGTCACGCCCGGGGTGGACCTCGAACTCGTCGATGCCCTCGGCCTTCCCGCGGATGTGTCCCGCACGCACGTGGGATTCATGGGGTGTCATGGTGCCTTCAATGCGCTGCGGGTCGCGGACGCCTTTACGACGGCGAATCC
>JBJTBO010000114.1:0-4876 GCA_046091445.1 Planctomycetaceae bacterium
GCCGCATCACCGGCTTCGCGCGACGCGCGAGCGCCGGATGCGGGTACTCCACGAGCGCGAGCGGCCCGATCTCGGCGGCCGGCGACGTCGTCTCCATGTTCGCGTTCCGTGGGGTCGGTGATGGCGAGCCGGCGGGAACGATCGGGACGCAGCATCGCGTCTCCACCGCACGACTCTCGCTGCATGATAGTCGTACCGACGACGCGCCCTCCACGACGGCCGCCGAGCGGTGCCGGACGCGCTCGAAACGCCGGGCCGATCCACGGCCCGCGGCCGCTACACTGGGGGTCATGGAGCCTGGACATGACTCCGTCCGCCCCGCCTTCGACCCATGGCTGCTCGCGGGCACCTGCGGCGGCATCGGATACGCGCCGCGGGCCCCCGGCACGTTCGGCGCGCTCGTGGGAATCCCGCTGTCGCTCGCCACGGGTGGTGCGGCGACGTGGCTGGCGACACGGTTCACGGACGCGGCTGGGGCGGGCGGCACGACGCTCCTCTTCGAGGCGGGCCTCGTCGCGATCGTCTGCGCACTCGGGATCCCGATCTGCACGCGGGCGGCCGCGCGGCTCGGGCGGGGCAAGGACCCGGGTGCGGTCGTGTTCGACGAAGCCGCGGCCCTGCCGCTGACACTCCTCGTCGTGCCCCCCTCCGATCGTTCAGTGCTCGTGCTCGCCGCGGCCTTCGTGCTCTTCCGGGTGTTCGACATCTGGAAGCCCGCGCCGTGCCGACAGCTCGAGGGACTGCCCGCCGGCCTCGGCATCATGGCCGATGACTGGGGCGCCGCGGCATGGGCGGCCGCCGGTCTCGCGCTGGCCCGCCTCGCGTTTGCCGGCAGTGGGGCCACGGGGTAGACCATGGCCCGGCGACGCCGCGACGCGACACGGCGACCGTCGCGCCAGGGTTCGACGGGGCGGGACTGACCGGAACGCGACGACCATGCGCATCCTGCTCGTGGATCACGCCTGCTGCGATCCTCCGCACTCCCGAGCGCACCACCTGCGGACGGCACTGGCCGGGCTCGACGTGGTCGCCTCGGTCTGCGGCCCCGCGAGCGTCTCGACGCTCGAGTCACCCAGCCCCGGTCTCCACGGCATCCATCTGCACGACGTCGCCGCGGCATCCCGGATGCTCCTCGCCGCCGTCCGCGACGGCGCGGCCGAGGCGTTTCTCACCGCCACCGCGACGGTGCCGTCGCGACTGCTCGGACTCGTTCGCGAGACCGCCCGGCAGATGATCGCCGAGGCGGTGGACATGCTCGATCCCGACGCCATCTTCGTCGTGCACGCGGGCATCCTCGCCGACCTCGCCATCGAGACCGGCGCGCCGGTCGTCGTGCACGTCTCGGCCGCAGATCTCGCCGCGGCCGCATCCCGCCCTTCCCTGCGGCGGCTCGTCCGCGCGGCCGTCGGCTCGAGCGGCACGGTGGTGGCCGCCGACGAACCGACCGCGACGGAACTCGCGCGGCACTGGCTGGCTGCCGACGCGATCGCCGACGGCCGCTGCGAAACCTGGCCCTTCGCGCCCGACGAGGCGATCTCCGTGCTCACCGCCTGCCGTCGCGCCGTGGGGCGCCGGCTGGCGGCGACGGGGCGAGACGACGCGTGAGCGGGTAGACTGCCGCGGATACCCGCGCTGTCCGAGCACGAACCCACACGACCCGCCACGACCCGGTACGAAAGGCCTGCATGGCACGTACGCCTCCGCGACGTTCGCACGGTTCGACACGCACCCCGCCTCGCGCGGCCCGGCCCGCGCGAGGTCGGGTCGCGAGCGACGCCGCGCAGACGGCCGGTGCCGTCTCGCCCGACCTCGCCCGTGCCCGGCGGGTCGTGCTCGATCTGCTCGCCATTCCCGGGGTCTCGGGGCGTGAAAAAGCCGTCGCGAACCACATCGCCGACCGGCTCCGCAAGGCGGGCTGCCCCGCCGACGCGATCGCGTTCGACGACGCGCACACCCGGACGCCGATCGCCGGCGAGGTCGGCAACCTCATCGTCAGGCTTCCCGGCACGCGCTCCGGCCCGCGACGACTGCTCATGGCCCACATGGACACCGTGCCGGTGTGCCTCGGGGCGAAGCCGGCGGTCAAGGGAAACTTCATCGTGAGCACCGACCCGAGCACCGGGCTCGGGGGCGATGACCGCGCGGGCGTGGCGGTGGTGCTCTCCACCGCGCTCGACATCCTCGAACGCGGCCTCGACCATCCACCGCTGACGCTCCTCTTCGCGATTCAGGAGGAGGTCGGGCTCTACGGAGCCAGATACGTGAAGGGGGCGGACCTCGGCCGCCCGAAGCTGGCCTTCAACTTCGACGGTGGGGCGGCCGAGAAGATCACGGTCGGTGCGACCGGCGGCTACCGCATGGACATCACCATCGAGGGCATTCCCTCCCATGCCGGCGTCGCGCCGGAGCAGGGGGTCTCGGCGATCGCGATCGCATCGCTGGCGATCGCCTCGCTCGTCGAGGATGGCTGGCACGGTCTCGTCGAAAAGCAGGGCAAGCGCGGCACGAGCAACGTGGGCGTCATCAACGCCGGTGCTGCCACGAACGTCGTCGCCGAGTCGGCGCAGCTGCGGGCGGAGGCGCGTGGCCACGACCCGGCCTTTCGCGCGCGCATCGTCAAGGCGATCGAGAAGGCGTTCACCGACGCCGCCAAGCGCGTGCAGAGCGCGTCGGGGCGCAGGGGCAGGGTGACGTGCGAGGGCCGTCTCGACTACGAGGCGTTCCGCCTCGACGACGACGAGCCGTGCGTCGTGGCCGCCACGGAGGCGGTCCGGGCCGTCGGCCTCGAGCCCAGGCTCGACGTCAGCAACGGCGGCCTCGACGCCAACTGGATGGCCGCCAACGGCATCCCGACGGTCACGCTCGGCTGCGGCCAGGCCGACATCCACACCACGAACGAACGGCTCGACCTCGCGGTCTTCGAGAACGCCTGTCGGATCGCCCTCCGCCTCGCGACGGGCGTGTGAGGCGGGCGGGTTCGCGCGGTGCGTCCCCTCCCCTACATTCAGCATCCATGGCAGCAGACCGCGTTTCGCCCGAGCCGCTTCCGCTCGACGCCATCCACCGGGGTGACTGCCTCGAGATGCTCGCGCGCCTGCCCGACGCGAGCGTCCACCTCGCGTTCGCGGACCCTCCGTTCAACATCGGCTACGACTACGACACCTACGACGACCGCCGCACGGCCGACGACTACCTCGCGTGGTCCCGCCGGTGGATCGGGGGCGTGCAGCGGGTGCTCCGCCCGGACGGCACGCTCTGGCTGGCGATCGGCGACGAGTACGCGGCCGAACTCAAGGTGCTCGCGACCCGCGAGCTCGGCTTCACCTGCCGCAGCTGGGTCGTCTGGTACTACACGTTCGGGGTGAACTGCCGCTCCAAGTTCAGCCGGTCCCACGCCCACCTCTTCCACCTCGTCAAGGATCCCGCCGCCTTCACGTTCAACAGCGACGCGATCCGCGTGCCCAGCGCCCGCGAGCTGGTCTACGGCGACAAGCGGGCGAATCCACGGGGACGCCTGCCTGACGACACGTGGGTGCTGCGGCCGCAGGACCTGCCCGCCGGGTTCGGCTCGGACGAGGACACGTGGTACTTCCCCCGGGTATGCGGCACGTTCAAGGAACGCTCGGGCTGGCATGGCTGCCAGATGCCGGAACAACTGCTCGGGCGGATCATTCGCGCGTCGAGCCACCCGGACGACGTCGTCCTCGATCCCTTCGCCGGCAGCGGCACCACGCTCGCGGTCGCCAAGAAGCTCGGTCGCCGGTTCATCGGATGCGAGCTCTCCGAGGCCTACGCCGAACGGATCCGGGCACGGCTCGATTCGATCGCCGTCGACGATCCGCTCGACGGCGCCGCCGAGCCGCTCAAGAGCGCCCCGTCCACGGCCAGGGGTCGGCGGCTCACGAGCGGCGGTGCGGGCCGCAGACGCGTGGCACCGAAGCAGCGCGACCAGAAGCTCGTCTGATCGCGTGCGGTGGCGGGAAGGGGCGTCGCGCACGGGCGGAGCCACGGCCGTCGGGGCTCGCGCCCATCCGGGCGGGTGGTCGTTCGCACGAGCGGGCCCGGCCCGTCTTGCCCGGCGGCGGCCGTTCGGCTTGAATCCGGCTTCGTGATCGTCGTTCCCGGGGAGCCCTCGCGATGCACTACGGACTCAATCTCCTGCTCTGGACCGACCGCCTCCACGACGGCCTCGTGCCCGTCGTCGAGCGCATCAAGGCCCTCGGCTACGACGGGGTGGAGATCCCCATCTTCGAGCTCGACGAACCGCTCCACCGCCGCTGGGGCGCCCGCTTCGACGGACTCGGCCTCGCACGCACGGCCGTGACGGTGCGCAACGCCGGCGACAACCCGATCAGCCCCTCCGCGAGCGTGCGCGCGGCCGCGGTCGATGCGATGCGGCGCACGCTCGACTGCTGCCATGCCGCGGGCGCCACGATCCTCTGCGGCCCGACGCATTCGGCGATCGGCGAGTTCACGGGGGCCGGCCCGACCGAGGACGAATTCAAGTGGGGCGTCGACACGATGCGCCAGGTGGCCGAGCATGCCCAGCAGGCGGGCGTGACGATCGCCGTGGAATACCTCAACCGCTTCGAGAACTACTTCCTCACGAGCGTCGCCCAGACCGTGCGATTCATCCAGGCCGTCGCGCACCCGCGGGTGCGGATGATGTACGACACGTTCCACGCGAACATCGAGGAGAAGGACGTCACGGCCGCGATCCGCGAGGCCGCGCCGTACACCGTGCTCGTGCACATCTCGGAGAACGATCGCAGCATTCCCGGCACGGGGCACGTCCAGTGGGATGCGACCTTCGACGCCCTCCGCGCCGTCGGCTACGACGGCTGGATGGTCGTCGAGGCGTTTGGACTCGCCCTGC
>JBJTBO010000115.1:0-12609 GCA_046091445.1 Planctomycetaceae bacterium
GCCCCCCGCCACGGACGTCGCTCCCGCCCCCGACCGTCCGGCCTCCCCATCGGCCCGGGCCGCCGCCATCGACGCACCGGCGATCGCGAGGACCGCCACCAGCAATCGGATCGTATTCATGATCTCATCCTTTCGTGCTCGTCTTCCTCTCCCATCGAACGGACGCAGTCCGCGGACCGCGGGGCCCCTGCGTCGGAGATCGGGATCGACCACGTCGACCCGGACGACCTCCACTTCCAGGTACCGCCCCCCGGAAATCCAGACACGCTTTTTTTGTGTCCGACCGTCAGGGCCGGCCGCAGGCAGCGGGCCGCCCGGACGTCACCACCACCGATTGCCGCGAATCCGTGGTTGCACAAACGCGGACAACCAATAGTCTGCGGGTCGTCCGGGGCACCCGCGAGACGCCTCCGGGCGGCTCGCAACGCTCCGTGTCACTCCCGCGCAGTGGAAGCGATCCCGGCAGGCCGTTCCCGAGGGCCGAGGACGATTCCTCGCGATCCGTCACCGGCTGCCACTCCATGTCCGTCTGCTGCACGACTCCCCCGGATGAGGCCCGCGGCACGGATCCCGAGCTCGCCCGCATCGATGTCGCGGGGTTCGCCGCGGAGATCGAGGCGCTGCGGCGGACGGCCTACGCGACGATCTCCTACGCCGACTATCTGCACATGCGGCGGGTCGAGCGGCGCGGTCGTCTGGCGACGCTCGTGGGATACCTCACGATATGGCTGCCCCCGAACCCGTTCACCGCGGTGGCGCTGAGCCTCGGACAGAACACCCGCTGGCTGCTGGCACACCACATCACGCACCGCGGCTACGACCGCATCCCCGGCATCCCGGCCCGCTACACCAGCCGCGGCTTCGCCCGGGGCTGGCGCCGCTTCGTGGACTGGTTCGACTGGATCCTGCCCAGCGGCTGGGACTACGAGCACAACACGCTGCACCATGCCTACACGGGCGAGGACAAGGATCCCGACGTCGTCGAGAGGCACGCGGAGTTTTTGCGGGCGCTGCGGGTGCCGCTGGCGGTCAAGTACGCCTTCCTGATGCTGCTGGCGCTCACCTGGAAGTTCACCTACTACGCCCCGCGGACGATGAGCGTCCTCGACCCACGGACCCTCCGCCGCCGCTCCGGCGGCCACATCCTCAGCGTCTCGTTCACCAACGTCTTCGACTTCCGGTCGCCCACGGTGCGCGCCCTCTGGGCCCGCTGCTACCTGCCCTACGCGGGCTTCCACTTCCTGCTCGTGCCCTGCCTCTTCCTGCCGCTGGGCACGACCGCGGCCCTCTGCGTGCTGCTCAACAAGCTGCTCGCCGAGTGCATCACGAACGTCCACTCGTTCCTGGTGATCGGCCCGAACCACACGGCCGACGATCTCTACCGCTTCGACTTCCACTATCACGGCCGCCCCGAGTTTTACGCGACGCAGGTGCTGAGCTCCGCCAACTACCACTGCGGCACCGAATGCGTGGATTACCTGAGCATCTGGCTCAACTACCAGATCGAGCACCACCTCTTTTCGGACCTGCCGATGAGCAAGTACCGGGAGATCCAGCCCGTCGTGAAAGCGCTCTGCGAGCGGCACGGGCTCCCCTACCGGCAGGAATCGGTCTTCAAGCGGTTTGCCCGGATGACCGATGTGGTCGTGGGACGAACGAGCGGCCGCAGGCTCGAGCGGCTGCCGGCATGACGCCGGCTCGATCACCTACAATCGCCCGGCCCATCGTACGGCCCGAGCCGTGCGACATCCCCGACGACACAGTCACCCTCGCGAACGAAGCCCATGCCTGCGCCCGCCCGCCGTGGCACGCTCGAGAACGACCTCGCAGCCGACGAGATCGTGGCCATCCCGTCGCTTGCCGACGCCGAATGGGACGCGATTCGCCGGCAGGCGGGCTGGAAACTCACCCGGCGGTTTTGCACCCTCCGCAACCTGTTCGTCCACGGGCTGCGGTTCACCGGCGATGCCATGGGCTTCGCCTGGGGTGGCATCTACCGCACGTTGTTCGTGAGTGCGATCGTCACCACGTCGTATCGCAACGAGGGCCACTTCCGCTCCGGGGAACGGATCAAAGGCACGAACGACTTCTTCGTCGGCAATTTCGCCCAGCCCCGGTCGGGGGCCGAGTCGCGGGAGATCGTGCGACTGGTCAACCTCCGTCACCACGTTGCGGGCGTCTGCAAACCGGTCCAGGACGAACGGGTGCGGGTGATCGACGTCTACGAGGCGGAGTTCGCCTACGTGGCCACGGCCTTCATCGAGTCGATTCGCCGGGGTCTGGAGCTCTGCGGCCTGCCGCCCGGCAGCGGACCGGGCCGCGACCTGGCCTGGCTGATCTGCGTGGTGCTCTATCTGGTGGCGGGCTTCGCGGGGCTCACCCGCATGCCCCGCGATCTCGACGCCCACGACCGGTTTCGTGATGCCTTCGATCGCCGCCTCCGCGAGCGCCCGCCCTCGCCGCGGGTGAGGCGCATGGCGCAGGAGATCGCGCGGCGGATCGTGCCGGTCACCGCGTCCTTCGCCGATGAAACGGTGGCCAGGCATGTCGCCCGTCACATCGATCCCGAGACACGGGAGTATCTGTTTCCGGGCGGTGCCATTCCGGAAGCTCTCGAGTCGCAGCGGATCGAGTGGGATAGGCGGCAGCCTCGCGAGGGACGGACGTCGGGGATCGAGAAGCGGTCGCGAGACCGGCGGACGATCTGGCAGCGGCCGGACGTCGCCGCTCTCCAACTGGCCTACCATCAGGCCGTGTTCGTCAACACAGCCGACGAAGTCGACGACCGCCTCGTCGGTGCGATCCTGCTTTACGCCCTCGACTCGGGAGTCGACGCACGGCCGCTCGAGCGGCGTTCGCTCGACCTCGCCGCGGGCCAGCCGCTGATCCGGCAGGGCGGGACCGTGAACGAGATGTACGTCGTGCTCTCGGCCACCGCTCCGCTCGTGGTGCTCCACGCCACGGAGGCCGCTGCGGAGCCGCGTCAGGTCGCCACGCTGGCGGCGCCGACGGTGCTCGGCGAGATCGGCATGTGGCGCGGGCAGCCGGCCGTGGCCACGGTGCTTTCCCGCGAGCCGAACCGGCTGGAGGCGATCGTGATCGACCAGGCACGGTTCGCGGAGCTCAAGCAGGAGTCGGGCTTCCGGGCGGCGACGGCGGCGGAGGTGCAGCGGCGGCTGGCGCTGAACTCCGCGCTGGTCGGCAGCCTGCTCGACGACACCGCCGCGCAGACGGGTGATCCGCGGCTGGCGTCGATCGCGCAGCTCTTTCGCTTTCTCACCGGCGACTCCCACGTGTCGCTCGACGCCGTGATCGATCTCCCCGACGAGGCCACTCCCGCCGAGTGCCTCGATGCACTCCGCCGCCAGGTGGACGACGCGATCAGGGGCGGCCTGCCCCCCGACCTCGAGCGCTATCTCGGCACCGTCGTGTCGACGATCGGATGAGCGAGCCGCCGCCGCAGGCACCGAGGCCCGGTGCTGGGCGGCCCTCGTCGGCGTAGAATCGGCCACGTGACGGGCTGCCGAGCCGTCCCGCGAGGGTTGCAGGCGCATCCCGAGCTCCGGCACCGTGTCGCACGCCATGTCGAACGCCATGTCCGCGGACGATGCCGGCCCGGGACTCGGGGCACGGCCCGACTCGGTGGCGGCCACGAACACGCCGCCCCACGCCCCCCGCAGGAAACCGCGGATCGCGGTCTTCAAGTTCGCCTCGTGCGACGGCTGCCAGCTGCAGCTGCTCGACGCCGCGAACCGGTTCCTCGAACTGGCCGAGCACGTGGAGATCGACCACTTCCTCGAGGCCCGCTCCCGCTCGGTGCCCGGGCCGTACGACCTCGGCCTCGTCGAGGGCTCGATCACCACCCCCCATGATGTCGAGCGCATCCACGAGGTCCGTGCCCAGTGCCGCGTCCTCGTCACGCTCGGCGCCTGCGCCACGGCCGGGGGCATCCAGGCCCTGAGGAACTGGGGGGACATCGACGCGTTTCTGTCGGCCGTCTACGCATCGCCCCAGTTCATCGACACGCTCGCCACGAGCACGCCGATCGCCGACCACGTGCCGGTCGATTTCGAACTGCGCGGCTGCCCCGTCGACACGACGCAGCTCGTCGAGCTCGTCACCGCCGTGCTCGTCGGCCGTCGACCACGGGTGCCGCAGCACGCGGTCTGCGTGGAGTGCAAGGAGCGCGGCACCGTGTGCGTGGCGGTCGCGCGGGGCATCCCCTGCCTGGGGCCGGTCACGCAGGCGGGCTGTGGCGCCATCTGTCCGCCGCATGACCGGGAATGCTTCGGATGCTACGGCCCCGCTGAGGCGACGAATCTCGTCAGCCTCATCGGGTTCTACGAGCGTCGCGGAACGCCGCGGGAAGACCTCGCGCGGCTCGTGCGCTCGTTCAACGCGTGGGCCCCGGCGTTTCGTGAGGAGGGGGACCGACTGTCCGCCCGGCCTGCAGGCACCGACGTGGAGTCGAGCCCGTGAACGACGCGACGGACGCTGGCCGGGCGACCGGCGGCCGGGATGGGGATGCCTCGGTGCGCCGCTTCACCGTCGCCGCGCTCTCCCGCGTCGAGGGCGAGGGCGCGCTCAGGGTGCGGGTGCGGGGCGACGCGATCGAGATCGCCGAATTCAACATCTACGAGCCGCCGCGCTTCTTCGAGCGTTTTCTGCGCGGCCGCGAGGTGCGCGAGGTGCCCGACCTCGTGGCACGCATCTGCGGCATCTGCCCCGTGGCCTACCAGATGAGTGCCTGCCACGCCCTCGAGAAGGCGCTCGGCATCACGACGACGCCGGAGATCGAGTCGCTCCGACGACTGCTCTCTTGCGGCGAGTGGATCCAGAGCCACGCCCTCCACGTCCACCTGCTGCATGCACCCGACTTTCTCGGCTTCGAGAGCGGGATCACGATGGCCGCGGAGCACCGCGCGCTCGTGGAGGGGGGGCTGCGGCTCAAGGCCGTCGGCAACCGGATCATGGAGGTGGTCGGCGGCCGCGCGGTGCACCCCGTCAACGTCGCGGTCGGAGGCTTTCACAAGGCGCCTGCCCTCGCGGCGGTCGCAGGCCTCCTGCCGGACCTCGAGTGGGGTCTGGGCCGCGCGCTCGACGTGGTGCAGGAGGTGAGCCGCTTCAATTTTCCACCCGACGTGCGGCCCGCCGAGACCGTCTGCCTGCGGCCTTCCACCGAGTATCCGATGATCATGCCGGATGAACGCCCCTACCTCACGGGCCCGACCGCCCGCATCCATCTCTGCCGTGACCGGCTGCCGCCACGCGCCCGCGCCGCCGCCGATGCCTGCGGCCTCGAGCTCCAGCCGCGCAACTCGTTTCGGAGCATCGTGGCGCGCTGCGTGGAGATCGCCGCGGCGTGCGAGGAGGCGGTCGCCATCGTGCGACGCTGCCATGTCGCCGTCGATCCCTGCCGCATCGAGTGGGCGCCGCGCGACGGCGTGGGCTGCCATGCGACCGAGGCGCCGCGCGGCCTGCTCTGGCATCGCTACGTCATCGGCGGCGACGGACTCGTGCAGGAGGCCACGATCATCCCCCCGACGTCGCAGAACCAGGCCGAGATCGAGCGCGACCTCCGCCTGCTCCTGCCCGAGGTGCTCGCCCTCGACGACGCGGCGGCCACCCGCCGCTGCGAGCATCTCATCCGCAACTACGACCCGTGCATCAGCTGCGCGACCCACTTCCTCCGGCTCGAGATCGACCGCCCGTCGATGGGCTGACGACCGCGGCGGCCCACGGCTCCTCGAGCGTTCGCCGACCCCCTTCGCCGACCCACCTTGGTTTGCCCCGTCGTCGCTCCACCTCCGCGGGACGTGCTTCAGGGCTCGACGGCGCGGGCCATCGCCTCGGCCACGCGCATCGTGCCGAGGGGCTCGCGCTCGGCGAACGCCCCGTCGACGCCCCCCGGCGGCCAGGTGGCCGGGTCGGCATAGCGGCCGTCGTCCTGGTAGTGCGCCTGCAGTCGGCCGATCTCCCCGCGGAGATCCGCGAAGAGCCGTGTCACCTCGGGCCGCGTTGCCTCGACCGGGTCGAACAGCAGGTTGTGCTGCTCCGTCGGATCGGCCACGAGATCGAAGAGCTCCCAGGCGTCCTTCTTCCAGTAGTGAATCAGCTTGTGCGTCGCCGTGCGCACGCCGGAGTGCGCCCGCGTGTTGTGGTGGCCGGGATCATGGTAGTAGCGGTAGTAGACGCTCGACCGCCAGTCGTCGGGGCGCTCGCCGCGCAGGAGGGGCACGACGCTGCGCCCCTGCATCGACTCCGGCACCGGCACGCCCGCGAGATCGAGGAAGGTGGGCGCGAGGTCGATGTTCGCGACGAAGGCGTCGGGGGTGCCGCCGGCCACGACGCCGGGTCCGCGCACGATGAGCGGCACCCGGAGGCCCGGCTCGTACATGAACCGCTTGTCGTACAGCCCGAGATCCCCGAGGTACCACCCGTTGTCCGCCGAATAGATCACCACGGTGGTCGCCGCGAGGCCCGTGCGGTCGAGCTCGTCGAGCACCTTTCCGACGTTGTCATCGACACCCTGCACGCAGGCGAGGTAGTCCTGCATGTAGCGCTGGTACTTCCACGCCACCAGTTCGCTGCCCGTCAGGACGCGGCCGTCCACCTCGACGGTATCGGGCTTCGCACCGAGCCAGGCCTGGCGGGCCTTGCCCTCGAGCCCTCGCGGCGGCTCGAGCTTGAGATCCCGCCGCGTCAGGTCGCGGGCGACGGTCTGTTCATTGTCGGGCAGGGCCGCCGGCCGGGTCGCGTAGTCGTCGTGGAGCGTCTCGGGCTCGGGGATCACGGCATCCCTGAACCGCGCCTTGTTGCGCTCGTCCGGTGCCCACTCCCGGTGCGGCGCCTTGTGGTGGAGCATGAGGAAGAACGGCTTCTCGGCGGGGCGGGTGCGCAGGAACTCCACGCCGAGATCGCCCGTGATGTCGGTCGTATGTCCCTCGATCGTGAGCCGCCCGCCTCCGGGAACGAGGAACGCCGGATCGTGGTAGACCCCCTGCCCCGGCAGCACGATCCAGCGATCGAATCCGGTGGGGTCGCTGCCGAGATGCCACTTGCCGATCATGCCGGTGTGGTAGCCGGCCTGCTGGAGCCTCCTGGCCACGTGATCGCGCGATCCGTCGAAGCGGTTGAAGACCGGCACTCCGTTCCTGTGGGAGTACTGCCCGGTGAGGAGCGTCGCCCGACTGGGCGTGCAGATGGAGTTGGTCACGAACGAGTTCGTGAACCGCGATCCCTCGGCAGCGAGGCGATCGAGGTGGGGCGTCGTGTTGACCCGCGATCCGTAGGCCGAGATCGCGTGCTGTGCATGGTCATCCGAAAAGATGAAGAGGATGTTCGGCCGTGGGGGGGCGGCCGCGACCGCCCCGCACCACATCGCCCCCAGCAGTGTCGCGAGCCACGCGGCGATCCTCCGGTTCATGCGTCTCTCCCGCTGCCGCACCCGCGTTCCCGTGCGGGCGAAGAAATCGATCCTTGCCGATCATGTCGGTCGGCCGGAGGCGATCGTGGACTCCGTGCCCGACCCCGTCAACCCGCGCGGCGCGGGCGACGATGACGGGCCGCGTGGCAGGTGGTATACCCCGGGCGGATCGAGTCACCCCGGAGTCGCCCCACCCATGGACCTCGTCTGGCTTGCGCTCGCGATCGGCGCGGGAGGCTGCATCGCCCTCCAGGCGGCGGCCAACGGCTCCCTGCGGTCCGCCATCGGCAGTCCCTGGCATGCCGCGTTCTTCTCGATCTGCGGCACGATGATCACGGCGCTCGCCTTCATGCTCGTGGCACGCCCGCCGGCGCCCGCGCTCGCCGCGGTGCGCGGCACCCCGTGGTGGAACTGGATCGGCGGGCCGCTCGGCGCGATGATCGTGCTGACGGGCGCCGCCCTCATCTCGAAGCTCGGGTCCGCCGCCTTCATCTCGGCCTTCGTCGGCGGACAGCTCATCCTCTCGCTGATCCTCGATCACTTCGGCTGGATGGACCTGCCGCAGCAGCCGATCACCGCCGGCAGGCTCGCCGGCGCGGCCATGGTGTTCGGCGGCGTGCTGCTCGTCCGCTACTTCTGAGGCGTCCCGCCCGCACCGGGCCGTCAGCCCGCGGACAGCGCCCGCTCGCGGACGCGGACGTGGCGGGGCCGCACCACGTCCGTCGCCAGACCGGCCCGCTCGAGCAGCAGGATCACGTAGTAGGTGGGATCGATCTCCCACCAGCGGTGCTGCACGCTCGCGCTCGCCGGGTCGTGGTGGTGGTTGTTGTGCCACCCCTCCCCCATCGCCACGAGGCCGACGAGCCAGTTGTTGCGACTGTCCTCGCTCGTCTCGTAGGTGCGGTAGCCGAAGAGGTGCGTCAGCGAGTTCACGCTCCACGTGATGTGCCACACGAGGACGGTGCGGACGTAGACACCCCACACGACCCAGCTGGCGGCCAGCCGCAGCGACTCCGCCCGGTCGCCCGAACTCCACCAGCCGACTGCATATCCCGCGAGCGCGAAGAGCACCGCATGGGCGAGGTAGATCCAGATCACCGCATAGTGCTTCCGTTCGAGCCACCGGTAGTAGTCGTCGGCCAGGATGTCGCGGGCGTACTTCTCGAAGAAGGCGTAGGTGCGGCGCTGCGGCGCGGCGCGAAAGAGCCAGCCCGCGTGCGACCAGCCGATGCCGTCGCGCGGCGAATGGGGGTCGAGCTCCTCGTCGGAATGGACGTGGTGGAGCCGGTGATTGGCGACCCAGCGGGCCGGCGTGTCCTCAAAGGAGCACAGGGCGAGCGTTGCGAAGGAGCGCTCGAGCCAGCGCGGCACCGTGAGGCTGCGGTGCGCGAGCAGCCGGTGGTAACAGAGGTTGATGCCGAGGGTGCCGAACACGTTCGTGCCGACGAGCGCGAGGATGACCCCCGACCAGCTGAAGCACCACGGCAGCAGGGCGAGGCAGGCGAGCAGGTGCACGCCGCCGATCGGCACCACGTACTCCCAGTGCACCCTGCCGACGCGTGGTGCACGGACGACGGCGGATTCCACGCTGACTCCCTTCTGCGGTGCGGTCCGGGACCGGATGCCTGAGTGCGGACCGGGCGGAGGCCCTGAAACTCCAGTGGATTGTCCGGCAGTGGACCGATGGGGCAAGCCCTCGTCCGGATTCCCCCGAGTCGCGAGCCGCCCGCCGCGACCGGTCGCGCCACGTGGGCAAACTGCGCCACGGCGTCGCGTGACTGGTTGCCACGATGAACGCGCGGCTGCTAAGACTGCGGCCCGCGAGGTGCACCATCCACCTCGACCGGAGCCCGCCGGCGGCACTCGACCCCGCCCGGACCTGCCGGCTCCCGACGCACCGACCCGCCCGAGGAGATCGACCCCATGAGCCTGATGAAGGAATTTCGCGAGTTCGCCATGCGCGGCAACGTCATCGACCTGGCGGTCGGTGTCGTGATCGGCGGGGCGTTCGGCAAGATCATCAGCTCGCTCGTCGCCAACATCATCATGCCGCCGCTCAACCTGCTCACGAGCAAGTACGGCGTCAATTTCAACGACCTCGCCCTCAAGATTCGCACGGAGTCGCCGAAGCTCAACGCCGACGGCACGATGGTGATGGTCGACGGCAAGCCCGAGATGGCCTTCCAGGACTACGCCATCCTCAATTACGGACCGTTCATCCAGTCGGTCATCGATTTCCTGCTCGTCGCCGTGGCGCTCTTCATCGTCATCAAGATCATGAACACGGCGAAGGCCAGGTTCGAGGAGAAGAAGGTCGAGCAGATGCCCCCGACGCCAGAGGATGTCGTGCTCCTCCGCGAGATCCGCGACGCGCTCGCGAGGCGGTGACGCCCGTGGGCGGGTCGACCGCGACGCCCCCCATGACCGCGGCATCCGAGCCCCGACCTCGCCGGTCGATGCCGCGGAGGGGCGGGCACCCTGCCTGGAACACGCTCATGACGAGCCTCGCGCGCCGCGCGGCAGCCTGCGTCGTCGGCCTCGCCATGCTTCGGTGCGTCGTTGCGGCTGAAGCCATCGAACCCGGCATGCCGAATCCTCCCGCGTCACCGACTCGGGTGCGGTGCGCGCTTCTCATCGTCGACGTCATCGAAATCGACGACGTCAGCGAGTCGTTCGAGGCCAAGATCTCGCTGGTCGCGAGCTGGCACGATCCGCGGCTGGCCTTCGATGCGGCCGCCGAGGGAACCGAGCGAAAACTCTTCCAGGGCCCGTACCAGGTGGCCGAGGTCTTCGCGGGCTGGTGGCCTCAGCTGGTGCTGGTGAACGAAATCGGCCTCGGCGACATCACGGCCGTCACGGTCGAAGTCGCCCCCGACGGCGGAGTGCGCCTCATGCAGCAGCGGACCGTGCGGCTCGAGACCCCGATGCAGCTGCACGACTACCCGTTCGACGAGCAGCGCTTGCGGGCCATTCTCCTCCCGTTCGGAAGCACGATCGATGACGTCGTGCTCGAGGTCGATGAAGACCCCTCGACTCGCTGCTCGACCGCATGGCCGCGACAGCCACCCAGATGCGCCGACCGCGGGGTCGACAGCCGGCCGCGACATCCCCGGCGACCGCCCCGAGGGCGAGCGCCGCCGACGCGGCACTGGGGCTCGGCTCGGCGACGCCGGCGCCGGCCGCACCGATGGACATCGTCGCGGCCCCCGCGCCCGCGGTGGCCGCCCTCCCGGGGCCGGCACCGGCCGCGCGGCCGCGGTCGGCTCCCGGCAGCACGTCCGTGGTGACGCCCTTCGGCGGCTCGCGGATGCGCGACGCGGGAGAGACGCTGTCGATCGCCGAGTTCGTCGGCACGGATGTGCCCCTCGGCGGGACGCGGGGCGGCTCGGCGGCGGGCCCCAAGGCACCGCTGCGCGTCGCGGCGATCGTGCTGCCGGCGGAGTCGAGGGCCCGCGACGTCGCCGAGGCCTTCGCCCGGCGCACGCGAGCCGGACGCGGGGAGCCACGCGAGGGCAGCCCGGATGGCGCGTGGGTCGCGACCCGCGGCCGTGCCGACCGCATGATCACGGCCGGACTCTCCTACCTCGCACGGGTCCAGGAGCCCGACGGGCGCTGGACGCTTGCCGGACAAGGCCCGCCCTCCGAGGCACCGCAGCTGAAGTCCGACAGCGCTGCCACCGGTCTTGCGCTCCTGTGTTTTTTCGGGGCGGGACACGATCACTTTGCCGGCCCTCATCGTGACACGATCCGCCGTGGGCTCGAGTTCCTCCTCTCGGTGCAGAAGCCCGACGGCGATCTCTTCGAGCCCGCCGACCCGCTCTCGAACTCCTGCGCGTGGCTCTACAGCCACGGCATCGCGTCGATGGCCCTCTGCGAGGCGGTCGGAATGACGGGCGACGCCCTCGTGAAGCCGGGTGCGGAGCGGGCGTGCGGATTCATCGCCGCGAGCCGCCATCCGGAGCGGGGCGGCTGGCGCTACGTTCCAGGCACCGACGCGGACCTGTCGGTCACCGGATGGATGCTCGTCGCCCTTCGTTCCGGCATGCTGGCGGGACTCGACGTCGATCCCGCGGCGCTCGCCGGCGCCACGACCCTGCTCGATGCCGCGGCCACCGCACGGCCCACAAGCTACGCCTACAACCCGCGCGCCCCGGACCAGCGACCCGCGGCCGCATCACGCGGGTGCATGACGGCCGTCGGCACGCTCATGCGGCTGCACACCGGGTGGAGCCCCTCCGATCCCCGCGTCGTCGCGAGCGCGTCGGTGCTCGAGCGGCTGCCCCCCTCCTTCGCCGACCGGCAGCGACGCGACTGCTACCTCTGGTACTACGCGTCGCAGGTGCTCGTGCACACGGGCGGACCCGGGTTCGACGCGTGGTACGGCGGCCTCGTCGCCACGCTCGAGCCGGCCCAGGACCAGGCGGGCCCGCTCGCGGGCAGCTGGAATCCGCTCGGCGCGGTTCCCGATCGCTGGGGTGCGTACGGCGGCCGGCTGTACGTCACGGCGCTGCACCTCCTGGCCCTCGAGGTTCCCGACCGTCACCTGCCCACGCTCACGGCGACCGACTGAGCCGGCGGGCGACTTCGTGCTCCAGCGCGGCACCACCTCCTTCGTCGATCACGAATGATCACAAATGATCAAGAATGATCATGGCGATGGGGCGTCGCGCAGCACCCGTGGAAGGGGCGCGGGACGCAGCAGCCAGCGGGCGTAGGGACGATCGGCGGGCGCGTCCGCCGCAGCCGCCCCGAGCCGCACGCGATCCACGTCATCGACCGCCACCTCGACGTCACCGAGCGCCTCGTTGCGGCCCCGCAGTCGTTCATCGGCGAAGTCCGTCGCCCTGAAGCGAAGCCGACGCCCATCGCCCCACTCCGCGCGCACGGGCAGCCCGTCGTCCACGTCCGCGGCGACCGTCCGATCCACACGCGCGTCAGCCGCACGTTCGTCAGCCGGTCCCTCGTCGGGTGAGGCCTCGTGCAGCCAGATCACCCGGGCCACCGCGGCGCGCGGCACGTCCTGCACCATCCCGAGCACCTCGATCCGTGCGGTCGTCCGGTCGAGCGACTCCAGTCGGCCGCGCAGGTAATCCCCGTCGAGCAGCCGCAGGAGGTGCGTGGGGGGGCGATCGCGCTGGATGCGCGGCACGGTCAGCAGCCGCTCCACGCGCACGGCGTCGAGC